>NZ_HF999016.1:7493-7964 GCF_000433815.1 Blautia sp. CAG:257 | reverse complement strand
GTGACAGTGGCAGTTCCGTTGGCAAGGCTGAAATCTGTTTTTTTGATCTCATAGGTCATTTTCTGATTGACGCCCTGGAAAAATGCGTGGTAAGCTTCATTTGTAATATCTGCGTTGTCGAGAGCGGACATGTCATTGCTCTGAAGCAGGGATTTCATTCCCTCAAAATTCATAGTACGCACATGCTCCAGGAATGATTTGACTGTGGAGACAGGCTTCTGGCGTTCCATAAAGTAACAGCCTGCGCCTGCGGCAGCGGCAACCAGCAGGACTACAAGAAAAATGATCAGCCCTTTTTTCTTCTTTTTCTTTTTGATGGGAGAGATGTTTTCGGAAGCAGTAATCTGCTCCTGGCTGCTCTCCTGAGTTTGTTGATCCATAGTTCCTCCTTGTTTTTATAAATAGTCTTTTGACAGTATCTGTGTAAATGTTACATAATTTATTATACCAGAGCATACGGCTGGTTGACAA
>NZ_HF999016.1:4107-7319 GCF_000433815.1 Blautia sp. CAG:257 | reverse complement strand
AGAAAATAAAAAGATAACTGACAGAATGACAGGGCAGGAGGAAAATAGATATGGTAAAAAGATACAGACAGTTTTTCAGATCAGATGCGGACGGACTGAGAATCTCAGCTCTCAGTATCTGTCCGGAGGAAATGCCGTACAAAGGCGTAATACAGCTGGTACACGGAATGAGTGAGCACAAGGAACGGTATGAGCCGTTTATGGAGTACATGGCTTCTCTTGGGTATGTGGCAGTAATTCACGACCACAGAGGACACGGGCAGAGCGTCCGCTCCGGGGATGACCTGGGCTACATGTACGGCGGAGGAGCAGATGCCATGCTGGCGGATATTGCCAGTGTCAACCGGCAGATCAGAGAGAAATTTCCGGATCTTCCTCTGATACTGATGGGGCACAGCATGGGTTCTCTGGCAGTGAGAGCTTTTGCGGCAGAGCATGATGACTGCATGGATATGCTGATCGTCTGCGGCTCACCCAGCAACCGGAGGGCGCGGATCGCAGGGAGCGTGATCGCGAAACTGGAAGGAAAACTCTTTGGAATGAGGCACAGAAGCCGTCTTCTGGAAATACTGTCCTTTGGGAATTATGCAGCCAGGTTCAGCGGGGAAAAAAACAGAAACGCATGGATCTGTTCGGATCCGGAGGTATATCAGGCTTATACGGACTCAGAACTTTGCGGATTTACGTTTACGGACGATGCTTATCTGGCTCTGTTTCAGCTGATGAAAAGAGCTTATGATGTGAAGCACTGGAACTGTACGAAGCCGGAGCTGCCTGTTCTTTTTATCAGCGGCTCAGACGATCCGTGCCTGGGCAATGTGCGGCAGTTTGCAGCGGCAGTTCAGAAAATGAGAGACGCAGGCTACAGGGATGTAAAAGGGAAACTTTATCCGGGAATGCGCCATGAAATTCTGAACGAAAAAGACCGGGAGCGGGTATTCAGAGATATTTCTGTATATATCAGGAAAAAAGGTTTCTGAGTATTATAAGCTTTCCGAATAGAAGATGCCTTTTCTGTCCATACTATGAATGAATATCTGTATGGATAAAGGAGAGAACCCGGTGAAAAGAACACGGAAAATAATTTTTATAGGTATTTTATGCGCTTTCTGTCTGGCAGGCTGCGGAAGAACCGAAAAACAGGCAGAGGACAGTGGAGAGCTTGTGTTAGTGTCCGCACAGCACTGTTTTGAAAGGCGGAGCTGATGCTCAGGGGATATACAGGGCAAAATGCGATCATCAAAGGTGATTTGGAATGTATTCTGACCAGGTTGCTGTGAAGACGGTAAACAGTAACAAGGTGCGAAAGCCGGGGAGATGTCCCCGGCTTTTTCCTTGACCGTAAGCATATGGATTGGTATAATGTTCTCCGGGTGACCGGCAAAAACTAAGACTTTATAATGTATGGACCTGAGAAGCCGGATTCATTTAGTGCGAAACACGAAGGAGAAGAATAAATGAGAGCAAGCGGTGTTTTAATGGCTGTTTCAAGCCTTCCGTCAGAATATGGGATCGGATGCTTTTCCAGAGAGGCATATGAGTTTGTAGATCAGCTGGAAAAAGCAGACCAGCAGTACTGGCAGATTCTTCCTCTTGGTCCGACAGGATATGGAGATTCTCCGTATCAGTCCTGTTCTACCTTTGCGGGAAATCCATATTTTATTGATCTGGATGAACTGGTCCGGGAAGGGCTTCTTACAAAAGAAGAATGTACTTCCTGCAGCTGGGGGGATGACCCCGGCTATGTGGATTATGAAAAAATATATAACAGCAGATTTCCACTTCTGAAAAAAGCCTATGAAAGAGCGAATCTGGAAAATGACAGTGAATATCAGGCTTTTGTAAGGGAGTATCAGATTTGGCTGAAAGATTATGCTCTTTATATGGCGATCAAAAACAGCAGGAACGGAGAGAGTTGGCTGGACTGGCCGAAGGAACTGAAAGACCGCAGCTCCGGATATGTAAAAAGAGCGGAAAGCGAGCTGTCAGAGGAAGTGGGCTTTTACTGCTTCCAGCAGTATCTTTTTGAAAAACAGTGGAAAAAGCTGAAAGCCTATGCAAATAAAAAAGGAATTAAGATCATAGGCGATGTGCCGATTTACGTTGCCCTTGACAGTGCGGATGTGTGGGCGAATCCGGAACTGTTTCAGATTGATGAGGAATGCAGTCCAAAGGCTGTTGCAGGCTGTCCGCCGGATGCATTTTCTGCTACCGGCCAGCTGTGGGGAAATCCTCTTTATGACTGGAAAAAGCATAAGGCTACCGGCTATGCTTGGTGGATACAGAGAATGACCTACTGTATGGAGCGGTATGATGTGGCAAGAATCGACCATTTCAGAGGCTTTGACGAATATTATTCCATACCTTACGGAGATGCTACTGCAGAAAACGGGCACTGGGAAAAGGGACCGGGACTGGAATTATTTGAGGTGTTAAAAAAGAATGTACAAAAGCTTCAGGTGATCGCAGAAGATCTGGGATTTTTGACAGACAGCGTGGTGAAGCTTGTAAAGGACACCGGATTTCCGGGAATGAAAGTGCTGCAGTTTGCATTTGACGGAAGCGAGGACAGTGAATATCTTCCTCATAAATATGATAAAAACTGTGTGGTCTATACAGGAACTCATGATAATGAGACGACAAAAGGATGGCTGGAAGGTCTGCAGGGACATGATAATGAGTTTGTACGGGCATACATCAACTGTTATGACAGGCCTGTGAACGACTGCGTGTGGGGACTGATCCGCACAGCCCTGGCCAGTGTGGCAGATCTGGCTGTGATTCCTGTTCAGGACTATCTGTGCCTGGGAAACGAAGCAAGACTGAATGCGCCTGCAACCCTGGGGCTGAACTGGAGATGGAGAATGCGAAAGGGACAGCTTTCTGACATTACCATTTATACAATGGGAGAACTGAACCGGATCTACGGACGTCTGAAGAAGGAAGAACCGGTATCGGAAACAGAAGAGCAGTCAGCTGAAGAGAAGCTGTCAGAGGAAGAGGCGCAGGATACAGAAGGCTGGACAGTACATCTCTGACAGATACACGGAAGCTTTAAGATCTGTAACGGAAAACATAAATGCAGGAAAATGAAAAAACATACGAAAGGGACATTTATATGGAAGAAAGAAATGAAGAACTGGAAACGTCTGCTGATACAGAGGTAAAAGAAGAAACTGAGATTCAGACATCTGAAAACAGCGAGAATGCTT
>NZ_HF999016.1:0-4047 GCF_000433815.1 Blautia sp. CAG:257 | reverse complement strand
CAGGAAAGACCTGCGGCAAATTTCGGCCTTCTGCTTCTTGCCGGAGTATACCTTCTCTATACAGGTTATAAGCTCTGCGCAAACGTGCTGAAAGGCGAAGAGGGAGCAAGCTGGGGATTCTTCATCGCGGGAGCAGCTTTTCTGATCATTGGCGCAGGGATGCTTTTTGTGGCAGCAAAGACTGCGAAACAGAGAAGCGATGCCAAAAAGGCTGCAGCGGCGGAAGAGGAAAAGGAAGATCCGGTTGAGCCGGTTCAGGAGCCTAAGAGAATGACCATTGCAGAGCGTGCGAAACTGGCGGGAAATGTAGCGGAGAAAGAGGCACAGGAAGCGCAGAATTCTGATACAGAAGAGGAGAACGATAAGGACGAAGATCAGGAATAAGCTCCGGGAGAAATCAGAATATTGTAAAAAGGCCGGGGGAACATGAAAATCCATGTTCCCCCGGTCTGTGTGTTACCGCCTTTTATGGCGCTTTTTGTTTCCGGAAGAAGGCGCGTGGAGGGTGGACCAGCAAAAGAGCTGAACCAGAAGGATCCCGATCAGAGCGCCCAGGCTGTCAAAGCCTACGTCCCGGATCCCGGGAGAACGGCCGGCCACAAAGGACTGATGATATTCATCCAGCCCGGCAAATCCCACGCAGATGATCCCGGCAAGAAGAAACAGCCGCAGTCCTCTGATGCGATATACATAAAATGGAAAAGAAACAGCAACGGCAAGCAGGCAGTATTCTGTCATGTGTGCGGCCTTGCGGACATAGTAATGAATCTGCTCTGCCTCGTATGCAAGCTCTTCATAGCTTTTTCCGGTATTGAGAAGTTCGTTTTTGGTTTCTACGATCTGGTAGCTGATTTTGTAGCTGAGATTCCCGGACACCTCCCCGGTCTGGGCAGAAAATGAAAAAATAATATACATCATCAGCAGCGCTGGCAGAAACGAAAGTGGTTTTAAAAGTGTTATGAGTATTTTTTTCATGAGTTTTAATATAGCACGGCGGCATTGGTTTGTAAAGCACTCTGGCAATCACGGCTCTGGTATGGTATAATAACAGGCAGAGTCCGGCCTGCCGGGAAAACGACTTTTGAAGCAGCAGATTTTCCGGAAAGGCCCAGGAAACAAAAGCAAAAAGGAGGCGCGGACATGAGTGTTGCAGATACAATATTTATTAATATGTGCAGAGATGTGATTGAAAACGGCACCAGCACAGAGGGGGAAAAGGTACGTCCGGTATGGGAGGACGGAACGCCTGCTTATACAATAAAAAAGTTCGGAGTGGTAAACCGGTATGATCTCAGAAAGGAATTTCCGGCTCTGACTCTTCGTAAGACCGCACTGAAAAGCGCAATGGATGAGATCCTCTGGATCTGGCAGAAAAAGTCAAATAACATTCATGACCTGAACAGTCATATCTGGGACAGCTGGGCAGATGAGACAGGCTCTATCGGTAAGGCCTACGGATATCAGATGCAGGTGAAACATGAATATAAAGAAGGAATGATGGATCAGGTAGACCGTGTTCTCTATGACCTGAAACACAATCCTTACAGCCGCAGGATCATGACGAATATTTATGTGCATCAGGATCTTCATGAAATGAATCTTTATCCCTGCGCATATTCCATGACCTTTAATGTGACAAAGGAACCGGGAAAAGACAAGCTGACTTTAAATGCGATCCTGAATCAGAGATCTCAGGATATTCTGGCAGCAAACAACTGGAACGTGTGCCAGTATTCCATTCTTCTTATGATGTTTGCCCAGGTGTGTGACATGGAGGCAGGAGAGCTTGTTCATGTGATCTCAGACTGTCATATTTATGACAGGCACATTCCGGTAATAAAAGAGCTGATCAGCAGAACCCCGTATCCGGCGCCTTCTGTGAGACTGAATCCGGAGATTAAGGACTTTTATGATTTTACAGTGGATGATCTGATTGTGGAAAATTATCAGACCTGGCCACAGATTAAAAATATTCCTATTGCAATCTAAAAACAGAAAGGAAAAATACCATGAATATCATTGTAGCAGTTGACAAAAACTGGGCCATCGGAAAGGACAACAAGCTTCTTGTAGCCATTCCGGCAGATATGAAAATGTTTCGTCAGGAGACAACCGGAAAGGTGATCGTACTGGGAAGAAAAACACTGGAAACATTTCCAAGAGGACTTCCTCTGAAAAACAGAACCAACATTATCCTTACCACAAATAAAGACTTTAAGGTAAAGGATGCAACCGTGGTTCACAGTATCGAAGAGCTTCTGGAAGAAATAAAAAAATATCCGTCCGATCAGGTTTACTGTGTGGGTGGAGACAGCGTATACAAACAGCTTCTTCCTTATTGTGACACAGCTCATGTGACAAAGATCGACTTTGGATATGAGGCAGACCGCTATTTCCCAAATCTGGACGAGTCTCCGGAATGGGAGATTACAGCCAGGAGCGAAGAGCAGACTTATTTTGATCTGGAATATGAGTTTGTGAAATACGAAAGAGTAAAATAAAAATATGATACAGGAACAGACATGTTCCGGAAAAGAAAACGCTGCAGAGCCTATATTTTCTGCAGCGTTTGACTTTTTGGAAGTTATTATTCGATTACCTGAAGCCAGCCTTCCGGAGCTTCCAGACGTCCCATCTGGATACCGGTAAGAGCTTCATAAAGCTTTTTGGTTACAGGCCCCATCTCTGTCATGCCGGAGGGGAAGCAGATTTCTTTTCCGTGGTCCACGATTTTTCCTACAGGAGAAATAACAGCTGCAGTACCGCAAAGGCCGCACTCTGCAAAATCTTTTACCTCCTCCAGTGTAACCTCGCGTTCCTCTGCTTCCAGACCAAGGCAGTGCTGAGCTACATAGATAAGAGAACGGCGGGTAATGGAAGGCAGGATACTGTCGGATTTCGGAGTAACCACTTTTCCGTCTTTTGTAACAAAAAGGAAGTTGGCGCCGCCGGTCTCCTCTACCTTTGTTCTGGTAGCTGCATCCAGGTACATGTTTTCGTCGTAGCCCTGGCGGTGAGCGTCCATGATCGCATGCATACTCATAGCATAATTCAGTCCGGCCTTGATATGACCTGTACCATGAGGAGCAGCCCGGTCAAAATCTGTGACACGGATAGTAAGAGGCTTTACGCCTCCCTTGAAGTATGGGCCAACCGGGGTGGTAAATACCCGGAACTGATATTCGTCAGCAGGTTTTACACCGATGACCGGATTTGTCCCAAACATATAGGGACGGATATAAAGGGTAGCTCCGGAACCAAAAGGCGGAACATAAGCGGCGTTGGCCTTTACGGTGTCCACAACGGCCTGAATGAACCGGTCTTTTGGAAATACCGGCATTTCCAGTCGTTTTGCAGAGTTTTCCATACGTTCTGCATTCAGGTCAGGGCGGAAGGTTACGATCCGTCCGTCTTCTGTTGTGTATGCTTTCATTCCCTCAAAAACAGTCTGAGCATACTGAAGAACGCCGGCACATTCATTGATCACAACAGTTGCGTCTTCTGTCAGCTTTCCTTCGTCCCAGGAACCGTTTTTAAAGTCTGAGACAAAGCGATAATCAGTCTGGACATAGCCAAAACCCAGATTTCCCCAGTCAATGTTCTTTTTTTCCATAATATCATCCTCCTGTTATCCTGTGACAACAGCCTTTTAAATACTTTGCCACGTTACTGTGAGATATAATCAGTGTAGCACTTTTGCCGGTGAACTTCAATGAAAACTTGTATTTTGACCGGTACTTCGCTATAATAAATATACAGTCTGCACGGGAGCAGATCCCAAAAAGCAGAAGCAGTCTGATGGAGACAGAATATGGAAAAAAATCAAAAAAACAACAGTCAGGATTTTGATTTTTCTGTTGTGGAAGATAAAATACAGCAGGTTCAGAACATCATCGAAAAGGCTGTAAAATCTAAAGATTTTCAGGAAATGAGCCAGTCAGTGACACAGATGGTAAATAAAACCCTGGATCAGTATAAAAAAGAGCATCCGGAAATGGGAAAAACCAGGGAGAAGCCGCAGGCTGATCAGCGCAGTGACCGGGAATC
>NZ_HF999015.1:0-565 GCF_000433815.1 Blautia sp. CAG:257 | reverse complement strand
ATCCTTTTTAGAGTGAAGTTCCTCTTTAATCTGACTGCTGGAAATTTCAGGTGTCCGTGGTAAATAAACAACTTCGCATCCTTCTTCCTTTAAAAAATCAAATTTTCCAAGCCAGTCATCCCCCATAACAAAAGTATCTACATGGTACTCTTTTACATCTTTACGTTTCTGTGCCCAACTTTCCTCTGGAATCACCAAATCCACATATCGTATTGCCTCTAACAACTGTTTACGTTTTTCGTAGGAAAAATAACATTTTTTTTGTTTTTCTCTCCAGTTAAATTCATCAGTCGATAAGGCCACAATCAAATAATCTCCCATCTGTCTCGCACGGCGCAACAGATTGATGTGCCCATAATGAAGCAAATCGAAAGTTCCATAAGTGATTACACGTTTCATTTTATTTACCTCTCTCAGCCAAAGAGCATTATACTCCAAGCTCCTTTTCGCACATGTCCAAAGCAGATGCAATTACAGCATCCATATCATAATATCTGTACTCTCCAAGTCGTCCGCCAAATACAACTTTATCTTCTTTATCAGCCATTTTTTTATACTCAGAATA
>NZ_HF999014.1:0-8131 GCF_000433815.1 Blautia sp. CAG:257 | reverse complement strand
AAAGAATATTTAGACTGGAAGAGTCAATTCCCAGCTAAATAAGAAGAAATTATTTACAATCATATTAAAAAAGTATTGTCATTTGATTGTCAACGGACATAGAAAGAGCCAAGAAAGCCCGTAAAATAGGCATTTCTTGGCTCTAATATATTATTCAAACTCTATCGTTGCCACCGGCTTCGGTGTAATCTCATAGCATACTCTGCTGACGCTTGGAACCTCTGCTGTAATTCTGGCGCAGATTCTTTCCAGAATATCATAATCGATTCTTTCAATGGATGCAGTCATGGCATCAATGGTATTGACAGCTCTGATCACAACCATGTAACCCATGCTTCTTGCGTTGTCTCTTACACCAACGGCCTTGAAATCCGGCACTACAGTAAAATACTGCCATACTTTCTTATCCAGTCCTGTTTTGGCAAATTCTTCGCGAAGAATCGCATCAGATTCACGCAGTGCTTCCAGACGGTCACGGGTAATTGCACCGAGGCATCTTACGCCAAGTCCCGGTCCCGGGAACGGCTGACGGTAAACCATCTCTGCCGGCAGTCCAAGTTCTAATCCACATGCGCGAACCTCATCTTTAAACAGCTGTGCAAGCGGCTCTACCAGTTCAAACTGAAGATCTTCCGGAAGTCCTCCTACATTGTGATGAGATTTTACGCATTTAGCTGTCTTTGTTCCGCTCTCGATGATATCCGGATAAATAGTTCCCTGTCCAAGGAATTCGATTCCTTCCAGCTTTCTTGCTTCTTCTTCAAATACGCGGATAAATTCTCCACCGATGATTTTTCTTTTTTCCTCAGGATCTGCAACATTTTCCAGTTTTCCAAGGAAACGTTCTGATGCATCTACATAGACAAGATTTGCGTGAAGCTGATCACGAAATACCTGAACAACACTTTCTGACTCGTTTTTACGCATCAGTCCATGGTTTACATGAACGCATACAAGCTGCTGACCGATAGCTTTAATCAGAAGGGCTGCAACAACTGAAGAATCTACGCCTCCTGACAAAGCCAGAAGAACTTTTTTATCGCCCACCTGTCTGCGGATCAGCTCTACCTGATCTTCGATAAAGTTCTTCATGTTCCAGTTCGGCTCTGCCTTACAGGTTTCAAAAACAAATTTTTTCAGCGTATCCTGATCCGGAAGCTTATCAAACTTCACATCGCACTGGGACTCCGGATAATCTACAGAAATCATAGGATATCCCAGATCATAAAGCTCCGGACGGATCACTACCGGCTTTCCATCTACAATTCTGTTCTCGCCACCATTGAGAATAATTCCTTTTACATTATCAAGAGCTTTCAGCTCGTCCGGGGTAATATCATGGGGATGAATCTCGCTGTATACACCAAGGCTGCGGATATCACGGGCAATTACCGTATTTTCGGTACTTCCCAGGTCAAGAATTACAATCATGTCCTGTTTCATAATAAACTTCTCCTTTGTTTTTATGATAATAACTGCTGCTTCTATTATAACGTCTTTCCTCAGAAAAATCATTATAAATCCAAAATAAAACACGCAATGTATGAAAAGGATTTTATTTTCTATGTTTTGCACAAAATCACAACGAGAATTCAGTATCAGGAACTTCTTCTATAGGATGTCTGGCAACGATTTCCAGACCCTGTATCAACATTTGATACTAGTATGGAATAAATTAAATTTCTGCTATATATTTCAAGGATAATGTGTGGTCAAATAGTGTTATCTAAGAAAGGATGAACACTATGAGAAAAACATATCTTCCTCTGTCAAATGAAGCCAGAGATTTGTGAAAAATTATTATACAAAAAGAGAACCATTCAGGCGCAAGTTGTGGATCATGCCAGAATCCTTTTATATAAAGCCGATGGAATGACATTCCAGCAAATTGCTGATAAACTTGCAATCAGTACCGCAACGGTACGCCTTTGTGTTTCAAAGTTTCAGAAAGGCGGTTTAGATGCTGCGCTGTTTGATGTTCAGCGTCCTGGACATCCGTTGGAAATTACCGATGATGCGAAAGCATGGATGATCCATATTGCTTGTCAGAGGCCGACAGCACTCGGTTATGCACAGGAACTGTGGATGTTGACCTCTCTCCACAAATACATTCAGAAACATGCAGAAGAAGCGGGATATCCAAGGCTTTCAACCGTTACCAAACCGTATATCCAGAAATTTCTTAAGGAACAGGATATGAAACCCTTTAAAATCAAATATTACTGTGAAAAACGGGATCCTGATTTTGAATCAAAAATGCATGAGATTCTGTTAGTTTATAAGCAGATTAAAATGCAGTTTAATAAAAATGGTGTTCTCATTATTCCAGACGATTATAAACTGACGATTGCGGTATCGTATAATGAGAATTCGGACATTCAGACAATCTCCAATACGGCACCGGATTTACGCCCAACCTCAGAACATGGGGAAGTATATCGTGATGCAGAATACAAACGTCTGGGAACGCTCTCTTTACTGGCTGGCATTGATTTACTCACTGGAGAAGCAAATCCGTTAGTAAATGAGACCCCTAATCATTCTGATTTTATTGAGTTTTTAAAAATACTGGACAAAAAATATCCATCACAGGATACCATTCGGATCATCCTAGATAATCATTTTACACATACTTCCAAAGAAACACGGCGCTTTCTGGATACTATGCCAAAGGGATGTTTTAAATTCGTGTTTACACCAAAGCATGGCTCATGGTTAAACGTGATTAAAAGCTTCTTCAGCAAAATGACCAGACAGATGCTTCGAGGAATTCGTGTCAATACCAAACAGGAGTTGGAACTGAAAGCGTATGATTCTGGCTAAACCGTCAATTCCTCTGCGCAAACCTGTAAATCCACATTCCAGATACACTTTTTTAATCCAATGCCATCATTGAGCATTGCGGAGCACTCCCAAAAGTGTTTGCAAAAATGAATCAGATGCCTGCTCGGCGCTTTCCAGAGTGAGGTTGTTTCCGCTTCTGATCAAGGTAGCGATTTTATACTCCGATGCCATATTACCGGATGGATTGCAGAAGAGGGAACTTCTACAAATGTTTGCATATGATTCACAGTTTCCAGGTAAACCTCATAGACTTTCCGGAGTCTCCAGTAATAACTCGCCTTTGTAATGTCGTGGAGCTGACACCATTTATCGATTTTCATTCCTTGCGGACGGTTTTGACAGTCTCTGATCAAATCAGCCCATTCACTCAAACAAGTTTGCTGTGCAACTAAACTTGTGTGGGATTTCATGACTCATCGGATGATTTTGAAAGGGTACTCGCTATTTTGCCAGAGATTTCGCTTTTAACCCCCCATTTTGCCGGATGTATTCTTGGTAAAATGGGGAATTCTGTTTCTAAAAAAAGCTGATGCGGTAAGGGATCTGCTGTCAAGAATAAATCCGGAAGAAATCCTCAGGATGTATGAGGAAACAGTTGATACAATGAAACGCAACAGGGTATTCCGGGAAGGGACAATAGAAGGATATGTTATAGCAGTGATAGACGGTATGAAATTATTCAGCAGTACAAAGAAAAATGTCCTGAGTGCCTGATCCGGAAAAACCAGTCAGGACAGACAGAATGATTTCACCGGGACATGGTATGCATGACGATAGGAAAGGCTCCGCATGTGATACTGGGGGCAGGAAATGTTAAAGTCAAAGGATGGATCCGGGAAAGATAAGGGGGAAAGCGTCTGATCGAACGGCTAAGGAAAAGGCATGGACATTTCGCGGATGTAGTAGTGGCAGATGCCTTATATTTGAATGCGCCCTTTATCAACACACTTAAGGAAAATGGACTGGAAGGGGTGATCCGTTTAAAGGATGAGAGACGGCGGCTGTTCCAGGATGCGGAAGGGCTGTTTTACCGTTGGGAGGGGAGAAAGAAATTATTCCAATAAGGGAAAAAAGGCAGAGGTATGGGATCTGTCTGGTTTTGAGATACCCAGCTGCCCGTACAGTCTGTGAGAAGCACGTTACCATGAAACATAGGAGGAAACGAGAGGGAATAAGGAGATGTGAATGTAGCTGGTAACGGCACTGGAGGAGGCGAGATATGAAACGCTATGGGAAATGATGAACCACATATGGAACATAGAGGAGAATGGTTTCCACCAGTTAAAAACATATTACCATGCGAAGCATTGTTACTGTCATGGAGCGTCAGAAGCGATATGTAGCATGTTGATCCTAGTTTTTAATATGAAGGAATTATATCTGTACCGGAGACTACAGGGATTTATAAAAAGTAGGATCAGCCGAAAAAGCGTAAGCCAGATTTTTTGTGATGACCTACAGACAGAGAAGGTAAAGTATATCCTGCATGGAGAAAGCGGATAGGGACTGGAGATGATAAGAAACCTTGAGAACAGGATAATTAAAAAAATCCATAATAGATGCGATAGAGGCAGTTTGTGCGTATTCTTTCGCATGGAAAGAGAAAAGGCGGAAAGCTGTAGAAAAAGAGGGATTTTATAAATATACAGAGTTAAAAGCCAAGTCCCTGCTATTTTACGTTTACTCTTGAACAGACTAAAGCTGTACCATAAAAGGACTGTCCTACCGGACAGCCCCTTCGCTTATCTGTTTCGTTTTATTACACGAGACGTCTTACAGAAAGAATAGTTCTGTAGGTAGCGTCATTACTGATCTTAATGCCATCTTTTGCATTGGATGCATGTACGATTTTTCCATCGCCCATGTAAATAGCAACATGACCGCCATAGCAAATCAGGTCGCCTGGCTGCGCATCTGCATAGGAAACCTCTGTACCTGCATTCTGCTGCTCATAGGAAGTTCTCGGAAGGCTTACACCAAAGTTTGCATATACACTCTGTACAAATCCGGAGCAGTCTGCACCGTCAGTAAGGCTTGTACCTCCCCATACATATGGGTTTCCTACAAACTGTGTAGCAAAATCAACTACTGAAGAGCCGGAGCCTGAACCAGAACTCTGATATTCCTCCGGATCTACTGTATTATCACTGTCAATCACATTTCCGTACTCATCGTATTCAACGTCTCCGTCACTTTCTTCTTCGTCTGTAACGGAATCAGGATCAATTTCATTTCCCTCTTCATCATAAAGAGTTTCGCCATTTTCCAGAGCATCTTCAGCGTCTACTTCATTGCCCTCTTCGTCATAAACAGTCTCATCCTCTGCTTCAGCTTCCTGACGTGCCGCTTCCTCTGCTGCTGCAAGCTCTGCCTGACGTCTTGCCTCTTCCTCGGCTGCGATTCTCTCAGCCTCAAGCCTTTCAATCTCTGCCTGCTGCTGTTCGATCAGAGCTGCATACTCATTTGCCATCTGCTGAGCATATGCAATCTCATTATCACAGTCTGCAGAAACTGCTCTTCTCTCATCAATTGCAGCCTGAAGGTTTACAGATTCAGCTTCATACTCCTGCTTCATCCCCTCCAGCTCTGCTTTTTCCTGCTGGTATTTATTTCCAAGCTGTGTTACCTGATCGATTGTATTTGCATACTTTTCAAGGCTCTGTCTGTCATAGTCATACATCTTCTGTGTATACTCAGCCTTGGTAAGAAGTTCGGAAAGGTTCTCTGCATTTACCATCATCTGGAACCATGCGTCATTTCCGCCTTTCTCATAAAGATACTGGATACGCTGTTTCATAGCTTCATACTGTTTATCTTTTGCATTCTGAGCTTTCTGAAGATCTGACTGTGTCTGCTCGATATCGGCCTGCTTATTGCTGATATCCCCTTCCAGAGTCTGAATGGAGACCATGACATTTACAAGATTCGCGTCCAGTGCAGCGATTTCGTTCTGAAGCTGTTCCTTGGCTGCATAAAGCTGATCGATCTGAGAATATGTAGCATCAAGCTGTGCGCTTGTCCAAGCCTGCTCCTCTCTCAGTTCTTCCTCTCTGGAAGCGCTTACAGTAGCAACCTGTGTACCCATCATCATAACTGCTAACATCAGACATACAATTCGTTTTTTCATGTTTCTCACCTCTTATATAAACACGTTTTGTAACATTTGCGAAATATTTTTCTTAAGCTCTTTTACATATTAACATATGATTTCATTGATTGCAAGAGGAAATCAAGAATTAGTTTAATATTTTGTAACATTTATTAATGATTACGAAATACACTATTGAATTTCTCTAGAAAAAAGTATCTTCGACATTTCAACCTCCCTGGCTCTCATTCATAATGGGGTAAAAGCCTATTTTTGTTACTTTTTTCATAATAATCCTATGAACATCTTACCCCAAATTTTTACTGACTATTTTGAGAAAATGAAATATACTTTGAATCCCAAATCATCCGAACTATAAAAAATCAAAAAGATAATCAACTGCGAGGGCCTTCCTTTGGCGATTCTAGGTGCAGCTGATGTGGCATAAAAAAGTTAACAGCTACTACAATATATTTATGGTTAATATTCCTTACAGCCAGTAAGGAATTACCCACCTTGTTACTTAAGCTGTTAAAATGATAAGAGCAATCGGTATAGCAGATACCCCCTTGGACTTTGCGTCCGTAAATAAGTCTGCTAACCAACTCTTCATTCGCAGCGTTCGTTTTATGCAGATTGAACCGCCTTCCGGGTACGTTCGTGGCGCACCACAGCAGATAAAATGGGCAATGATTAAAACTGGTACTGAACAATTGTAATCTCAATCAAGGAGTAATATTTTTATGAATATGAACGCAGTAGGGTATTGATGTCTCCAAACGCAAAAGCACTGTAGCGCTCCTCCTTCCTGGTGGAACGGTTGTTTCAAAACTCTTTGATGTTCCCCGCTTGTCCGCTGATTTCCAATCTCTTAAGAAACTTATCAGAGAACTGGATGGTGAAACTCGCATTGTCATGGAGTGTAGCGGCCGCTACTATGAACCGGTAGCACGAGAACTGTCCCGGGACAGCTTTTTTGTAAGCACTGTGAACCCTCAGATCATGCATTACTTTCAGGGACAGGACAATCCTCTCCGTAAAGTCAAGACCGATAAAGCAGATTCTATAAAGCTTGCACACTACAAGCTTGACAGTTGGACGAATCTGAAACAATATAATCTTATGGATTAATTACGTTCCCAACTCAAAACCATGAACCGCCAGTTTGATTTCTGCATAGTGGTGCAGCCGCAGGAAGTACAACTTCAGCAAGTCAAACGCCGAAGAAATCTATGGAAAATCAAAGGAACTTATTTCTTTACTTCCAAAGAACAACTTTACCAAACGCATCATCAAACAACAATCTACCAATTAAACACGGCGTGACAGACCGTTGAACAGCATCGCACCCTTATGAATAAACCCCCTCCAAGCTGCCGGAATATCCAGTTGCCATGGCGATGAAGGACGTAGGACCGTCTCTGGGTCCTCAGCTTATGGACAAGATCGGAGATGTCATACGTTTTATCCACAAAGACGCTATCACGGCATTTGCCGGCGCGGATCCCGGTGTCAACGATTCTGGCGATTATTCCCAGAAAAGCGTACATACTTCCAAACACAGTTCGACCGTGCTGAGAAAAACTCTCTTCCAGATCATGAATATACTGATTAAAATCAAACCGAACGATGCCGTATATCTGTTCATGGATAAAAAACGCTCCGAAGGCAAGCCGTATTATGTCTATATGACTGCCGGAGTTAATAAATTTTTACGAATCTACTATGGTCGGATGAAAAAATATCTTTCATCACTTCCAGAATCTGAATAATTCCACAACACTTTTTCAGACCAGCACAGATGTAGTGGTCTGATTATGATACCTATTTTTTAACCTGTATAAAATTTTCAATGTTCATCAATTTAGCCTTGACTTTTTATTTGCAGGCTTGTTCTCTTGATTTTATTATGAAATCCTTGCGAACAAACTGTCAACTTTTTTATACCACATCACTATAAGTGTTTTGCACTCTCCATCTGCATGGCGATTGCGGAGGGTCCTCCTCCATCTCACAAAGAGCATTGCCATTTACTTTATAAAAAGTAGGGGCATTCAGGTCACACTGTGTGACAAATCATTGATTTTCTTTGCCATAAAATCACCTTTTCTTTCTTAATAGTGGATGGACACCTCTATTACAATGGGGAAAGGTGATTTTTATGTATAACGATGCCCCACATAAATCAGGTGGATTATA
>NZ_HF999013.1:0-6329 GCF_000433815.1 Blautia sp. CAG:257 | reverse complement strand
GTGATATAATCTTGAAGATTTAGGATAAAACAAGAGAAAGGGAGATTGTATGAAAGCATTTCTGATATTAGAAGACGGCCATGTGTTTACAGGAACCAGTATTGGCGCAGCCAGAGAAGTAATCAGTGAGATCGTTTTTAACACATCTATGACCGGATATCTGGAAGTGATGACTGATCCGTCTTATGCTGGACAGGCTGTTTGTATGACCTATCCGCTGATTGGTAATTATGGAATTTGTTATGAGGATCAGGAGTCCAGGAAACCGTGGATAGATGCATTTATTGTTCGTGAATTATCCCGTATCCCCAGCAACTTCAGAAGCGTTGATACCATTCAGCATTTTCTGGAAAAACATGACATTCCGGGAATTGCGGGCATTGACACAAGAGCCCTGACAAAAATTCTTCGTGAAAAGGGTACCATGAATGGTATGATCACAGTTGATGAAAACTATGATTTAGATGCAATTATTCCCCGTTTAAAAGCATATACAACTGGAAAAGTAGTGGAAAAGGTTACCTGTCATGAGAAAGAGGTCCTGGAAGGCAAAGGACCGAAGGTTGCTCTGATGGATTTTGGCGCAAAGCGCAATATCGCCCGTTCTCTCAATGAGAGGGGATGTCAGGTGACTGTTTATCCGGCTCTGACACCGGCAGAGGAGATCTTAAAAGATAATCCGGACGGAATCATGCTCAGCAACGGACCTGGGGATCCGAAGGAATGTACTTCTATTATAGAAGAAATCCGTAAATTATATGAATCTGATGTTCCGATCTTTGCAATCTGTCTGGGTCATCAGCTTATGGCTCTTGCCACAGGCGGAGATACTCATAAGATGAAATACGGACACAGAGGCGGAAATCATCCGGTTAAGGATCTTGCAACAGGAAGAGTTTATATTTCTTCCCAGAATCACGGATATGTGGTGGATGCAGAGCAGCTTGAGGCAAAAAATATTGCAAAGCCGGCATTTGTAAATGTAAATGACGGTACCAATGAAGGTATGGCCTATGTGGGCAAAAATATCTTTACCGTGCAGTTCCATCCGGAAGCATGCCCGGGACCGCAGGATTCCAGCTACCTGTTTGACCGATTTATGGAAATGATGGGAGGAAACAGATAATGCCGAGAAATAAAGATATTCATAAAGTTCTTGTGATTGGTTCCGGTCCGATTATCATCGGCCAGGCAGCAGAGTTTGATTATGCAGGTACTCAGGCCTGCCGTTCTCTGAAGGAAGAGGGCATGGAGGTTGTACTTCTTAACTCAAACCCGGCAACCATCATGACAGATAAAGATATTGCTGACCGTGTATACATTGAGCCTCTGACTGTAGAGGTGGTAGAGCAGCTGATCCTGAAAGAAAAACCGGACAGTGTGCTTCCTACACTGGGAGGTCAGGCTGGTCTGAACCTTGCAATGGAGCTGGAAGAAAAAGGCTTTTTCAAGGAACACAATGTGCGCCTGATCGGTACTACTGCAGAAACGATCAAAAAGGCAGAGGACCGTCAGGAATTTAAGGATACCATGGAAAAAATCGGCGAGCCGGTTGCAGCTTCCAAGGTGGTTACAACAGTTGAGGATGGCATTGCTTTTACAAAGACCATCGGATACCCGGTTGTTCTCCGTCCTGCTTATACTCTTGGCGGAAGCGGCGGCGGTATAGCCAACAATGAATATGAGCTGAGAGAGATCCTTGAAAACGGTCTTCGTCTTTCCCGAGTAGGCGAGGTTCTTGTAGAGCGCTGCATTGCAGGCTGGAAAGAGATCGAGTATGAAGTAATGCGCGACAGCGCAGGAAACTGCATCACAGTCTGCAACATGGAGAACATTGACCCGGTAGGCGTTCATACAGGTGACTCTATTGTAGTTGCTCCTTCTCAGACTCTTGGAGACAAAGAATATCAGATGCTTCGTACTTCTGCTCTGAATATTATCACAGAGCTGGGAATCACAGGCGGATGTAACGTTCAGTACGCTCTTCATCCGGAGAGCTTTGAATACTGCGTTATCGAGGTAAATCCCCGTGTAAGCCGTTCTTCTGCTCTTGCAAGTAAGGCTACCGGTTATCCCATCGCCAAGGTTGCTGCAAAGATCGCTCTTGGCTATACACTGGATGAGATTCCAAACGCCATTACAGGAAAAACCTATGCAAGCTTTGAGCCGATGCTGGACTACTGTGTTGTAAAGATCCCGCGTCTGCCATTTGACAAATTTATTACTGCAAAAAGAACTCTGACAACTCAGATGAAAGCAACCGGAGAGGTTATGAGTATCTGTCATAACTTTGAGGGAGCTCTGATGAAAGCTATCCGTTCTCTGGAGCAGCATGTGGACAGCCTTATGTCCTATGACTTTACCGGACTTACTGAGGATCAGCTGATTGAGGAGCTGGCTGTTGTAGATGACCGCCGTATCTGGAAAATTGCGGAAGCCATCCGAAGAGATATTTCCAAAGAGTACATCCACCGCATCACAAAGATCGACCGCTGGTTCATTGACAAGATTGCAATCCTTGTTGAGATGGAGCAGGCGCTGAAGACCCAGCCGCTGACAGGAGAACTTCTGCTGGAAGCAAAACGCATGGAATTCCCGGATTATGTGATCGGAAATCTCTGCGGCAGAACAGAGGCTGAGATCAAAGCTCTCCGTGAGGGCTACAACATCCGCGCTGCCTATAAAATGGTAGATACCTGCGCGGCAGAGTTTGCGGCAGCAACACCATACTATTATTCTGTTTACGGCGGACCGGATACAGAAAATGAAGCAGTTTCCACACCGGATAAGAAAAAAGTTCTTGTTCTCGGTTCAGGTCCGATCCGTATCGGCCAGGGTATTGAGTTTGACTTCTGCTCTGTACACTGTACCTGGGCTTTTGAAAAAGAAGGCTACGAGACAATTATTATCAACAACAATCCTGAGACTGTCAGCACAGACTTTGACATTGCAGACAAGCTGTATTTCGAGCCTCTGACACCTGAGGATGTAGAAAATATCGTAAAAATCGAAAAACCGGACGGAGCGGTCGTTCAGTTCGGCGGACAGACTGCCATCAAGCTGACAGAAGCGCTGATGAAAATGGGCGTGAAGATTCTCGGAACATCTGCAGAAGACGTAGATGCAGCAGAGGACCGTGAGCTGTTTGACGGTATCCTGGAGCAGTGCCAGATCCCGAGACCGAAGGGAGATACTGTATTTACTGCTGAGGAAGCAAAAGAAGTTGCTAACAGACTGGGATATCCGGTTCTGGTACGTCCTTCCTATGTTCTTGGCGGACAGGGAATGCGTATTGCAGTCAGCGATGAGGATGTAGAAGAATACATTGGAATCATTAACCAGATCGCGCAGGATCATCCGATCCTGGTAGATAAATACCTGATGGGCAAAGAGATTGAGGTAGACGCTGTATGTGACGGCGAGGACATTCTGATTCCTGGTATCATGGAGCATATTGAGCGTGCGGGAATCCACTCTGGTGACAGTATTTCCGTATATCCGGCACAGACTATCAGTGAAACTGCAAAGGAAACCATTGCAGAGTACACACGTCGTCTTGCAAAAGCGCTTCACGTTGTAGGTATGATCAATATCCAGTTTATTGTATGCGGCGAAGAAGTGTATGTAATCGAGGTAAATCCACGTTCCAGCCGTACTGTTCCGTATATCAGCAAGGTAACAGGAATTCCGATCGTGCCGTTGGCAACAAAAGTAATCCTGGGCTATAAGCTGAAGGATCTGGGCTATGAGCCGGGACTTCAGCCTGAGGCAAAACACTTTGCCATTAAGATGCCGGTATTCTCCTTTGAAAAGATCCGCGGCGCAGATATCAGCCTTGGACCTGAGATGAAATCCACCGGAGAGTGCCTTGGTATTGCAGAGACTTTTAACGAGGCTCTTTATAAAGCGTTTATCGGAGCAGGAATCAAGCTTCCGAAGCACCGCAACATGATCATCACTGTAAAAGAGGAAGATCATGAGGAAGTTGTTCCGATCGCAAAACGTTTTGAAGCTCTTGGCTACCGTATTTATGCTACAAGAGGAACTGCAAAGGTTCTGAAAGAAAACGGCATCAAGGCAATCCGTACCAACAAGCTGGAGCAGCCTGCACCGAACCTTATGGACCTGATTCTGGGACACAAGATCGACGTTGTAATTGATACTCCGCCTCAGGGTGTAGAGCATCAGAAAGACGGATTTGTGATCCGCAGAAATGCCATTGAGACAGGTGTAAATGTACTGACCAGTCTTGATACTGCAGAGGCTCTTGTAACCAGCCTTGAAAATACAGACCTTAATAATCTGACTCTGATCGATATTGCAACGATCGCAGACAGATAAAAACAAATATGAACCGGGGAGGCACAGACTTCTCCGGTTTTT
Organism: Blautia sp. CAG:257; assembly: GCF_000433815.1. Taxonomy (NCBI): domain Bacteria; kingdom Bacillati; phylum Bacillota; class Clostridia; order Lachnospirales; family Lachnospiraceae; genus Blautia; species Blautia sp. CAG:257. The sequence continues at coordinate 1,946 of NZ_HF999013.1, read as the reverse complement.
ATTTACCAGGAATTCAGGGAGTTTGAAACGGATATGTCCGTTTGGTTTTGGGAAAGGAAAGTTTCGTCCGGGATTATCTGCGACTGTTACATTGCAGACTATTTCCAGCAGAATATTACTTGTGAACAGTGTTGCTTTATTCTTTAATGAGAGTAAAAATTGTGTTATACTTACAGTGTCCGGGGTGGATAAAATCTTTGTAAAAGAAGAAAAATGCCCGGCATAAAATAAAAATGAAAGGGAGAAAGAATGGATATTATTGAATTTTTAAAAGCCGTGTTTCTGGGTATTGTGGAAGGTATTACGGAATGGCTTCCTATCAGCAGTACCGGACATATGATTCTGGTGGATGAATTTATCAAACTTAATGTGACGCCGGAGTTTAAAGAATTCTTTCTGGTAGTGATCCAGCTTGGTGCGATCCTGGCAGTGGTGGTATTATACTGGGGAAAGCTGTGGCCTTTTTATATCAGAGAGCTTCCAAAGAAACAAAGAGCAATCATAGCAAAACAGCCTGTTTTTGCAAGAGGGATCATGACTTTTGTGGAACGGTTCTGCGATAAGGAAAAATGGGTGCTGTGGTTTAAGATCCTTGTGGCATGTATTCCTACCATTGTGATTGCATTGCCGTTTAATGACTTCATTGAGGAAAAATTTAACAATTACGTGGTTGTTTCCATTGCTCTGATCGTTTACGGTGTGATTTTTATTTTTATTGAAAACTATAATAAAAGACGGAAAGCAACCTGCAGATCTCTGGAATCCATGAGCTTTAAAACTGCTTTTCTGATCGGTCTGTTTCAGGTTCTGTCTGTAATTCCCGGAACTTCACGCTCCGGTTCTACGATCATCGGAGGTATTCTGGTAGGAACTTCAAGAACAGTAGCGGCTGAATTTACCTTTTTCCTGGCAATTCCTGTTATGTTTGGCGCCAGCCTTCTCAAGCTGATAAAATTCGGATTTGCCTTTACTGCCGGAGAGGTTCTGATTCTTATTACAGGCGTGGTGGTTGCATTTGTTGTATCCATACTGGCGATCAAGTTCCTGGTAGGATATATTAAAAAACATGACTTTAAAGTGTTTGGATGGTACAGGATCGTACTGGGTGTCCTTGTACTTGGATATTTTATCGGAAAGAATGTAATTGGATAAAAAATAAGGGATATACAGGGCAGAATCCTGTTACACAGGGGAAGGAGCAGGATTTTTGACCGGCAGCTGCAGCAGGCTGCAGAAACGGAGGTACATAATTATGGGAAAATATATTATGGCAATGGATCAGGGAACCACAAGCTCCCGCTGTATCCTTTTTGATAAGGCGGGAAATATCTGCAGTTCAGCGCAGAAAGAATTTGCCCAGTATTATCCAAAGCCGGGCTGGGTAGAGCATGATCCTCATGAGATCTGGTCCTCTCAGATGGCTGTGGCAATTGAGGCCATGGGAAAGATCGGGGCTGATGCGGGGGATATTGCAGCCATTGGAATTACAAATCAGCGTGAGACAACAATTGTCTGGGACAAAAAAACAGGAAATCCTGTTTATCCGGCTATTGTATGGCAGTGCCGCCGTACGTCAGACATGATCGAGGAACTGAAACAGGATGGTTTTGCTGATAAGATCAGAGAAAAAACAGGACTGATTCCAGACGCTTATTTTTCCGCCACAAAAATTAAATGGATCCTGGATTATGTGGACGGAGCCAGAGAGGCAGCAGAGAGAGGAGAGCTTCTTTTTGGCACGGTAGACACCTGGCTGATCTGGAAGCTTACCAAAGGTCAGGTACATGTTACAGATTACACCAATGCTTCCCGTACAATGTTATTTGATATTTACAAAAAACAATGGGATAAAGAGATTCTGGAACGGTTTGGGATTCCTGAATCCATGCTTCCGGAGGTAAAACCAAGCAGCTGTATTTATGGATATACAAATGAAAATCTGATCG
>NZ_HF999012.1:0-4198 GCF_000433815.1 Blautia sp. CAG:257 | reverse complement strand
AAAACCTTGATTTTAAAGGAAAAAGACTTGACTATATACTATACAGGGAGGAAAATGTAATGTTTTGTAAAAACTGCGGGAATCAGATACCGGACGGAGTTCGGTTCTGCCCCAAATGCGGAAAAGTAACAGGAGCAGTTCTGTCGAATCAGAGTGCAATAAATCAGAATGCAGCAAACAAGAATCTTATGGGACATACAGCTACAGGAAAAAGTACCATGGATTCTGACACGATAAGAAGTGAAAAAACCACACAGTCCGGCTGGTCCGGGGAGATTTCGGAAGCATCAGCCATTAAGAAATCGAAAACAAAAAAACAAAGGTATCTGAGAGCCTATAATCTTGGACATTTTGGAGTACTGATCGGCTGTGTAATGGAGATTGTGGCAGTATTTCTTCCAAACTATACCAATGGTTTCCTTATAGGATTTTTAAATAAATTCACGGATTTTATGGGTGATACCCCTTCTATTATGAAGTTCATGACGACTTTTGTATTTGGAGAGAATGCGCGGAAACTTACCGGATATCTGGACACAGAATTAAGAAATGTTGAGATTTATCAGAGCTTCAGAGACTATACAAGTACTGCAGCGATTATGCTTGTAGTTATGGGGATTTTGGTGCTGGTATCCTTTATCTGTGTTCTGTTAAAACGTGCCCCTGTGATTTCTTCTGTATTCAATCTGGCAGCTATTGGGGTTCTGCTGTATGTGTGCAGCAAACTGACCTCCGTTTTTCAGGGGCAGGGGTATCTGCTGCTTCTGGCAGGCGGTGTGGTGATTTTTGTATCATCTGTGATTTCGTCTATGATGACAAGCAATATGCTTATGAGACAGAGAGTTCAGCTGACAAAATACTGATAAATAAAAATATATAAAAAATCAGTATTGATTATCTGGATTCTTCATCCGGAATAAAAATCAGTATATCAGATATCGGACAGTCAATAACACTGCAGAGAGTGTTAAGAGTTTTTGTGGTAATGGTCTTGCCGCTTCGCAGACGCTGGATTGTATCAGGCAGAATCCCGTATTCGTAGATCAGCTGATATGTGGATATATTTTTCCGGCGGATGGTCTGCCAGAAGGGTTCGTATGAAATCATGTAGTTACCTCCTGTTTAACAGCATGGTAGCATACATGAGTTTTTATACATGCATGTTATATCATGTATGTTGCCTGTACAGCGACAGGTGCGTGTGCAAAATAAGAGAGATAAAATGCAGATCCGGGAGGAAAAACAATGTTTTGCAAAAAATGTGGTGCAAAGATAAAAGAAGGAACAAAGTTCTGTTCCAAATGTGGCGCTCCGGTAAGTCAGACTGCTTCAAAGGAGACGAAGAACAGCCGGAAGGATGTATTGAGGCATAAAATACAGGATTTCGGCAAAACGCCGGAAGGAGAGGCTTCAGGAGATAAGAAAATCCATCCAAAATGGGCGTATGGGGCGGCTGCTGTTGCTGTGGCAGTAGTTCTGGCTGTGGGAATAGGAAGTATTGGAGGAACAGATAAGACAGAAACAAAGGTTTCTGAGAAAAGTGAAGCTATACAGGCTGCCGAAAAAGTAGAAGCCCCGGAAACAGAAACGAAGAAAACGGAAGCCGAAACAGCTTCTGAGACAACAGAAACCGAAATCATGCAGGTTTCTTCTGAGGTTTCCGAGATCGTGGAAGCTCCGGCTGAAATAGAGAACGGAAATCCGGAAGAGGAAAAGAAAACAGAAGAAGCAGAAAACAGTTCCGGTAATAACATGGTGGAAATGACAGATCCTGATATTCAGAGAGAAGCCGCAGAGGGCAGAGAAAGTAACGATTCTCTGGAAATGCAGGAGAATGCAGAGGCGACAGAGGATGACCAGCTTTACGGCAACTATGATTATTACGGGGAAACTCCTTTATCTGACAATGCCGGAATAAATGTACAAAGTATATCGACTCTGGAAGCCTATGGAGGAACGTTGGGAGAGAATGCGCCGGAATCCGGTTATGTGATCGAGGTGACTGCCTACAACCGGAATAATATTCCCTGTCAGATTTATCCAATGTTCAGTGTGGGACTGGTATCTCCCAAATATGACTATGGATCAAAGGAAATGATCCTTTTGGATACGGATGCGATCTATGCAGAGGGAGGAGAGAATATTTCTCTGGAAGATCCTACCTACATAAAGCCTGTAACTGTTGCCCCCAATGAGGAGAGAAACTTTCTGTATTATCTGGATCTCAGCGGAGAGGCTCTGGTGGAAATGATCGATGAACGTCTATTTGGAGGATTTGGAGAAAAGCTTCCGCTGGAAGATCTTAAAAAGCATAAGGAGCAGGTTACTCTGGATTCCGAAAACTATCTGAGAAATATAGAGATTAGAAAAAGTGTGGTAAAAGCAGCGCAAAGCGCCTCTTCCCTGAAAGATAAGGTAATGATCTCCGATCTTTCTATGAAGCAGGTAGATGCGGAAATGTACCAGATTGATATGAACATATCCAATGAAAATGATTTTTCCTGTGATGTGTTCCCTATGCTGGGATGCACTGCAACTATGGTAGTGGATGACTGGGGAAGAGAGGAAACAGTAGAAACGTATATAAACGGCAGTGATACGGTTTACGGCAGGAGCGTTTCCCTGAAGATAGACGCAGAGAAATTTGAACCACTGGAATCTGTGGGGCTGGCTCCTCATGAAACGAAAAAAGTGATCTATACCATAGCTAAAGAAGATGTAACAGATATTACTTCTCTTAACGGCAATCCGGATACCATCTACGGCGATGTAAAGGAACTGAAAGATATTAAGCTGCTTGATTTTGCTGTTCAGGAAGCAGAAGTTACTTACATTCCTGTAAAAGCACTGGACGGAATTGAAATAAAGAAAGACGTAGAGGGAAATGTGGTTTATAATGTAATTACTTTTGTGAATGACACAGAGGACAGATGGCGTGAAATCTGTCTGAATTATGTATGGATGGACGGAGAGGGAACGCTGGTATCCTTTGATTCAACGAATGCCGAACTGGTAGATCTGGGGGAGACTGCGGAGCTTAAATATACTGCGGCTTCCGAAAACGACAAGACAACCCTGGTTCCGGCGCTTCTTTATTACAGCCCGGACAACAGTTATATGGAGTAAACCAGAAAGGCTGAAAATATGGACAGCAGTTTGGTTATGAAATGGTTTGTATGGCTGCTTCGCAGAGAACGCTCAGAAACAGAGCTGAGCAGGACACAGAAAAAGAAGATCAGCCGGACAGTGAGAAAGGACAGAAGAGAAAATGGACTATAAGAAAGCCGTTGAAGCGGCGCTTAAAGGAAATGAAAGCGCATTTTCCGCACTTTATGAATCAACACAGCGGGATATGTATTATATTGCGCTGAAATATATGAAAAATGAAGAAGATGCCATGGACGTGCTGCAGGATTCCTACATAAAGGCATGGCAGTCGCTGGCAACTTTGAAAGACCCTGCAAGTTTTCGGGCATGGTTTGGACGCATTGTGGCAAACACTGCCAAAAATGCGCTGGCAAAAAAACGTCCCATGCTGTTTTCCCAGCTTGAGGGAGAAAATGATGAGGGAGAGCAGTTTGCTCTTGACATCGAAGATGAAAAGTCAGAATTTCAGCCTGAGAGAAGCTATACGCAGAAAGAAACCCAGGAGCTGGTGCACGAGCTGATCGACAGTCTTTCGGATGAGCAGAGACTGTGTATTCTGATGTATCATCTGGACGACCAGAGTATTAAGGACATTGCAGAAACCTTTGGAATTTCAGAAAATACTGTAAAATCGAGATTACTATATGGAAGAAAAGCCATAAAGGCAAAGGCTGAGGAACTTCAGAAAAAAGGATATCAGCTCTACACAGTTGCACCTGTGGTACTGTTCCTGTATCTGCTTGACAGTGAAAAAGCATCTACTGTATTTGCAGCCACAGCCAATGCAGTTATGCAGGCACAGAAGACGGGAATCCTGGAGAGCGCAAAAGCATCTGGAAGCGGAGCAGGAGCAGCAGAAAGCAGTGCGGCAGGCCATGGCACAGAGACGGTTTCACATTCTGGAAGCAGTGGATCTGCTTCACGTCCTGGTGGAAGCCCCAGCTCTTCTGGCAATACAGGCAGGACAGCTGTATCCGCAGGCCGCAAAGTGGGACAGACAGCTGTAAAACAGGCGTTTATTCACACCGCAGCAGGCAAGGCCGCAGCGGTA
>NZ_HF999011.1:0-1392 GCF_000433815.1 Blautia sp. CAG:257 | reverse complement strand
AATTGTTTCCTATTCCTCCACTATAATGGTATCGTAATTTAACTCATTGTGCTACTTAAAATACGACTGCTTATCGACTCAAAATTGCCCAGATTACCCTTATATAATTGAAAGCACTTTTTTAGAAGATGAGATGTTTTATCTGTCCAATATCACATTGTTCTCCAAATACACTGTTGAATGCCATGCACAGGTTGTGCCCCAGAATTTTATTCTGTAATCGGGTACATAATCCATGAAAGCTTTTTGCGAGAACTTTTTCCGCATTTAACTGTTCGCTAAGCTGCGAAAATACAGTTTCCACCCTACGACGGAAGCGGAAGATCAGCTGCCGTATTTCTTTTGGCCAGTTGTTCTTATGATTAGATGGTTTGAGAGACATCAGGCAGATACCTTTTTCACGCATATCCTGCAAAAGGTTTTCCCCAGTATAGCCTTTATCTCCAAATATTGTAACCCGCAGATGGTTTTCTGCAAGGTCGCGCAGTCCTTCCCGGTCATCCACAGATGCGGGCGTAATCTCAAAAGCAGTTACATAACCTTCTATGGTAATAAGGGCATGTACTTTGAACCCGAAATAAGTTTCCTTTTTGGATGGACATTTTCCATAATTTGCGCCATCCTCGCGGAAGGAACGGCAGTAACGCGCATGCCCAAATTTGCAGACTGGAAGAGGGAAGCTGTCAATTACAAAATAACGGCTGTCAGGTATTGGGAAGGATTGAGCCAGTTTCTGCCGGAGCAGTTCCGTTACTTGTAAAAGAGCTCTTCTGGTTCGGTTAAATCGCGTGCGGCAGCATAGATGCGGAAAAAGGTGTCGATAATTACGTTTCACGAAAGAATACCATGCCTTTTCAGAATCTATACCAATGAGTTCACCACAAATGCTTAGCGTAATTATTTCAGAATCAGACATCTTTGCAGTATGCACATTCCGCCTTTGGGAAACGCATACAGGGACAGACCGTTGATACAAATCATCAATAACTGTATAAACAAGCAAAATAAAATCTTCAAAAGTTGCTGTGAGAGTGGTATAATCATCTTTGAACTTCAACATTATGTGTGCCTCCTTTCATAGCATGTAGTGGTGTACAGCTATAGGATAACATATTTTGTTGAAGTTTTTTATATTAACTAGCACAATGGGTTAAGTTATCTTTTCTTAATTGGTAGTAATCCATAATTTTCACGCAATCGGTTGAATCTCCGTCTTTGCTTGTCGTCCATATTGAATTTCTTCATTATTCTGATAGTTTCTGAAATATCCTCTGTCATAACAGCTCGCCATATTTCCTCTGAAATAAATGCGATATTAGTATGCTTATCTGTACCACCTTCACTTACTGGAATTTTCCTTATACATTTCATTTGATGTACATTCAGCCTATT
>NZ_HF999010.1:0-2190 GCF_000433815.1 Blautia sp. CAG:257 | reverse complement strand
ACCCTGTATTTTCTGCCCTGAGCCTTTCGTTATATGAGAGGGTTAATCTTTCAAGAGCAAGATCCACCCGGGTAATACCGTATCCTCATTTTATGAGAACGGTCTTATCCCCGGGTTAGGTATCTTGATGGGGATTACGTTTCCCCATACCCTCGCTTTTGCATCAAAGATGCAGTCAGTATCCACAAAAATGGATACTGCACTAATTCTCTATCGGAAGGGACAGCCGATAAAAATTAGTGAACTGTAACACTATTCGATGTCACAGTTTAGAAAGGAAGGAGGAGTATGCCACCAAAAGAAAAATCAAAGGAATTGAAGCATCGAAACATAATCTGTCTGAAACTTACAGACATTGAATTGGAAATATTAAATCAGGCCGCAAGCTCTGTGGGAATCTCTCGTTCAGAATATCTACGAAGATTGTTCCTAAATAGACCAATTCAAATTCATTATGAAGTTGTCGCAGACATCAAAGTACTTCGGGAGCTGGTCGGGCAATACGGTAAAATCGGTTCCAATCTGAACCAGATCGCCAAGTATTTTAATACCGGTGGAACTCATTCCCAGGCTATGGAAAATGAAATCCATCAATGTATCTCCGACCTCTTCCTCTTGCGAAAAAAAGTGTTAGAAATGGCAGGTGATTTTCATGGCAATACTAAAACACATCAAAAGTAGAAATGCCAACTATTCAAATGCCATTGATTATCTGCTTTTCCAACATGATGAGAGCACTGGAAAAAAGATAAAAGATGAAATGGGGCGAAGTCTTTTAAGAGATGAGTTCTACATGGATGGTCTCAACTGTGATCCGATGTCTTTTGACAAGGAGTGTAGTCTGACAAATGCGAAATTTCATAAAAACAAAAAATCATCTGAAATCAAAAGTCATCACTATATCATCAGTTATGATCCTGCTGATGCTATTGAATGTGATCTGACGGGAGAAAAAGCACAGGCTCTATCTTTAGACCTTGCCAAAAAAATATTTCCGGGATATCAGGCTCTTATCGTGACACATACCGATGGTCACAATGGTTCCGGCAATATCCATACGCATATTGTGATCAACAGCGTCCGTAAGGAAGCTGTCAGAAGGCAACGTTACATGGATAAGCCCCATGAAGAAATTGCCGGATACAAACACCGATCCACAAATAAATTCCTGAATTATTTCAAAAAGGAAATTATGGATATGTGCATCCAGGAGGGACTTCATCAGGTTGATCTTCTCTCTCCGGCTGAAACAAAGATCACACAGGCTGAATATATGGCCCAAAAATCCGGGCAGAAAAAATTAGAAGAGACCAACAAAAAAATCATTGCAGATGGATTGAAACCAAATGCCACAATGTTTCAGACGCAGAAGCAGGAACTCCGAAATGCCATCGAAGAATGCAGCTCGCATTCTAAAAGCTTTCAAGAATTTCAATCTCTTCTTTTTGAAAAATATCAGATTTCCGTCATTGAAGAAAGAGGAAGATATCGTTATCTCCATCCGGATCGGAACAAACGGATTACAGAGAAGGCTTTGGGAACTCAATACGGCAAAGAACATTTAGAACAGCTCTTCTTACGAAAAGATCCGATAACCATTCTTTATGTCAGATCGCATTTACGGTTGGTAGTAGATCTTCAGAAAAATGTGAAAGCAATGCAAAGTCCCGGATATGCTCATCGGGTAAAAATATCCAATCTTCAAGAAATGGCAAATACCATTATCTATGTGCAAGAACATGGATACAATACCCAAATCGAATTAAAAAATGCCTTTTCCGAATCTCAAAAACAGTTAGATCAGGCAACAGATCAGCTAATGAAAATGAATGCAGATTTGAAAAACATCAACCGTCAGATCCATTACACCGGACAATATTTTTCACAGAAAGCAATCTATACCGAATTTTTAAAGGCGAAAAACAAAGGCAGATTCCGAAAGGAACACACCGCTGAAATTCAGGCATATGAAGAAGCCCGTGACTGGCTGAAATCTTTTTATCCCGATGGAAAGATGCTTCCTATCAAAACATTGAAGGAACAAAAAAACAGCTTGCAGGAACAGATCGACCAGCAAAATTCATCCATCCGATCTCTAAAGGATCTGACACAAGATTTAAGAACCGTAGACAAAAATGTGGAAGCAATTCTCCACAACCAGGTTCCGAAAAAGCAAAAGACACAGGAACC
>NZ_HF999009.1:0-1537 GCF_000433815.1 Blautia sp. CAG:257 | reverse complement strand
AAACATCCTTTTTTTCAAATGCAAAACAACTCCCTCCGCCGACTCATTTAAAATTCTTGATAAGCGTTCTGTTTATAAGGTGTAAATAAGCAAGTACCCGATTTTACTATGTAAAATCCAAAATATATCACCAAAGTATTTCAAGCTCTATAGATATAACTATTACACATTATATGTGTTATCATCATTCCCCCTTCTAAACAGTGAAAAAAGAATGTTTCACGTGAAACATTCTTTTATAGACATACTATTTTAAATCAAATATTTATTCCCTCTTATATAATTACATTTATTTCATTTCAATGTTAAAACACAGATATTCTCTAGCTCCTCTCTGAATTCTATTATTTACTGGCAGCATAAACTATCAACAACTCATGTTTTCTTGAAATCTATGCAGCCAGTAAATACAAAGTTTTCAACTCAAAAGAATTTTTGTTATATCTGTGCTCTATAATGATATATCATTTATACAATACCTTTATTTTTAGTTATTTTTCAGAATTTCTTTTATTTCAGGAATTGTTTTTCCCTGTTCTCTTAACGATTTGATATAATAAATACGTTCCAGGCTTTCTTCTCTCCTATATCTCCTTGTAAGATTGTGTTCTGCCTGCTCAAAGGAAATCATTCCCTCTTCTGTATAAAATTTAAGCGTACTGTATCTCATATCTGTAAGTCTGACCAGCTCGCCAATCGTGACATACTCCGATTGCTGAATAACCTCCATGCTTCTCTGTCTTGACACATCTATTCTCCTTAATTTGTATTCATAACAGTCAGGACAGTCATTATAGCAATAAGATTTTCGATATAATCAATCATTTCTTTTATCAGTAGTCCGGAATCAGAATTTACAATTTCTTTCAGCTTATGCTTTATTTCCTTCTGTTCAAAAGATGAAAAGTATTCTTTCATGATTTTGCTTCTCTCCAGAAGGGCAACCAGGCAGGCTATGTCCTCTGTTATTTCTCCATCCTCCAGAAGTTCTGATCTGATCAAATCTACTACATAATGAACAGCCTGTTTTGTAGGAACATAATTTTTTCGTTTACTATTTATACCAGATTCTGTAATGCTTACAAGTCCCATCTCTTCTAAAGAGGTACCTACTGCGCCAATAAGCTCCCTTAATTTCCTGTCTGAAAATGAATAATTATATTCTTCTATAATTTTTTCTATTTTTACAGGTTTGGGCTGATTTATAAAATTATATAAAGGTTTCAGATACATTTTTTCAGCCGGAAGCTCACCGGTTACTCTTACCTTCTTTTTCTCCAGCACAATACAATTTTCCATTTTCAGTTCTAAAAGACTGGAGGCAACCACACACACCAGTTTTTCCACATTGAATCCTGAAATCTTTCCTTTTCCATGCATTGCACAAATTAAATATTCCTGAGTAATTGACAAATCTCTCATTTCTTTTTCCTCCTTAAACCTCTTGGTAGTGTCAAAAACTACCTGTTTTTATTGTTCTAAAATCCTTTAAAACCTTGAATTACAGGAGGTTTACAAATAAAAAGAGCATTGACCT
>NZ_HF999008.1:25949-42547 GCF_000433815.1 Blautia sp. CAG:257 | reverse complement strand
AGAGGCTGCCGACTCAATGTCTTAACTAAATGACATTGGGCTATTGCCCCCTATATGGTAAAAAAATATGACGATTCTATATATAGTATGCATCAGCTTATTAAGTTTAGGTTTTGCGGGATATATAAATTACCGTCTGGGTAAAGCTGATACATGGGAAGATGGCTGTACGAATATACTGCACTATCTCGGAAAGGCTGGACGATGGCTTTTTGATGCGGTCTATGAAGATCTCACCGGAGAACTTCCTTGTGATAAAAAAATAGATACCCGTTTTTTATTATATCAGGATGAAGTAACTGCATTGGTCGAAGAATTTAAAAATATGCCTTATTTTATTCCTCAGTTAGAAGCATGGAGTACTAATTATCAGGGATGTCTTCGGGTCGACATTAAGGCACAGAAACTTGTTCCTGCCTTTGAAGATATTAGTCGTGAAGATCTGAGAAATATGTGCCTGGCTATTATCCAGAATTTTTTTATGGAAGTACGAGGGATGTATCCCCCTATTATAATTCCAGTTGTGACTTCTCATCACCTCAGTTTTGTAGTCCCCCTGACTATGCAGGCAAGAGATTCCTTAATGAAGCAGGCGGAAGAACAGCGTATGGCCGCTTTAAAGCAGGAATTACAGTTTGAAGACATTCCTCTTGATGAAGAGATTATGCCAGAGCAGATGTTCCCGGAAAAGGATGATCCGTGGTATGGTTCTGGGTTATGATACCCAAAGCTGGCAGAATTTCCGAGTCAAAGTTCCTGTGACGATCATCCTGCCAAAGAAAAACAGCAACATTTTACTCGCAGGGAAAAGCGGGTCGGGAAAAAGCCTTAGTGCCAGATATTATCTGTATCAGATATTACATAACCGGGAAAGTTATGTCTGCATGGCTGACTATAAAGCTGGGGAAGAATATGAAGCATTGGAGGGTTCTTCCTCTTATGCTTCCGGGGAAAACGCTTTTCAGATGCTAGATACTTTCTACCAATTTTTTAATGAAGTACGAAAGAAAAGAATCCGATTGAAAAAGCATTATACACTCTTCATTGAAGAATGGAGCGGACTGCTGACATATGCAGAAAATCAGTCAAAGAAACAGAAAACCGATATCATGGCAAAAATAGGGGAAATTTTAGCAGTAGGCCGGGGACTGAATATTGGAATCATTCTTTGTGTGCAAAGGGCGGATGCATCCTATTTTAGTGCCGGAACGCGCGACCAGTTTCAGGTTGTAATCAGTTTTGGCAGATGTTCTGCGGAACAGTTTCGTATGTTAGGGTTTCATGGAGAACTGGAAGAGAATCCTACTGCAAACTATAAGTCTGGACAGGCATTGGTTCTAGTGGACGGTCAGGAAGCAGTCCGGGAGATCACGGTTCCCTGGATCCTTAATGAAAAAGAGCTTTGCCGACAGATCCGATATTTACTGGATCGACAGCCAGACCTTACGGCGCTTTGCCGGGCGGCGGCTGAAGGCCGGAGCACGGTGAAGTGACAGGAAGTGTCTGGGGTTTATGCCCGGTAGTATTACCGGGCATAAACAAACAAAATCGTATCATACAAAAAAACAGCCTAAAATAAGGCTTTCCAGCTCAAAAAAGGCTGTTCGCATAGAATAAACCAAATAAACAGCAGGAGGACTTTATTCATGGAAAAAACAAAAAAACCCGAAAAACCATCTTTAAATATGCAGAGAAACGCTTATCAGATCACAATTAATAATCCAGAGGTAAATGGTTTTTCCCACATTATCATTAAAAAGGCACTGATTGAAAACTTTTCCACTCTTCGCTATTTTTGTATGGCTGACGAGATTGGAGAGCAGGGAACATACCATACCCATGTATATGTATACTTTAATTCCCGAGTACGCTTCAAAACAGTAAAAAAGCATTTCCCTCCGGCACATATTGAAATTGCACACGGCAATATACAAAGTAACATTGATTACATATGCAAGAAAGGCAAATGGGAAAATACTTCCAAAGCAGAAACCCGTGTAGAGGGTACCTATGAGGAATGGGGCGATGTTCCGAAACAAAAAGGGCAGATACAGGAAATGGAAGAACTTTATCAGATGATAGATGCAGGTTATACAAATGCGGAGATACTTGCCATGAATAATGATTACATATTGAATATAGACAAGTTGGATAAAGTTCGTATTACACTTTTTACAGATAAATATAAAGGAAAACGGAGACTGAACCTGAAAGTTATTTATATATCCGGGATAACAGGGACGGGCAAAACAAGGGGTGTTCTGGATGAACACGGAGATGCCAATGTATACCGGGTATCCGACTATCTGCATCCTTTTGACCAGTACACCTGTCAGCCAGTAATAGCTTTTGAAGAGTTCCGAAGTAGTTTGAGAATATCAGATATGTTGAACTATTGTGACATATATCCTATCTCACTGCCAGCCAGATACAGCAACAAAGTTGCCTGTTATGAAACTGTTTATATTCTTTCTAATACGTCATTAGAAAGTCAGTATCAAGACGTTCAGAAAGAGGAACCGGAAACATGGGCGGCTTTTTTACGCCGGATCCATGAAGTCAGAATTTACGGCCATGACGGAACAATCACGATTTATGATTCCGTTGAAAAATATATGAGAAGAAACGAAAAGTTTCACTCTGTCGATCCTCAGGAAAACTGCCCTTTTTCAGAAGCATCCCCAGAGTGCAGAAAGGACAAGCCTTAAACGCATATAACAAAACCGAAGGAAAACAGATAAAAAGCTTCAAGGAGGAAACAAAATGTCAGATAAAAAAATAACACCCGTAACCAACAATGAATCCGTCCTGGAATTTGACCCAAACGCCGGACTGCACCGGGTCTATGACTGGAAGCCCTACACCATTCACCGTATACGCCGCATCCTGCGCCATATGGATATGCAGACAGAAACCATCTGGCAGGGCTACAAAGCTAACCGAAGACCCGGCTACTGTGAACTTTACCGCATCGTCCGTATCTCTGACGGCAAAGTGATCCATCCCTGTATCAACCTCTATTCCCTGCAAAAGTTCTTTGCCGGACTGGATTTCCCTTTAGAGGACGAATACACCATACACAGTACACCCTGCCCCCGTAACCAAGGCGCTGTGGACTTTCTGAAGGCCGTACAAGCCCTTCCAGACCACTGTAAGACAGGAAGGTGATCTTATGCTTAATAATTATCCTGATGTACTGAATATCCATGATCTGTGCGAAATTTTCCGCATTGGCAAAAAAACCGCCTACAAGATTCTCCATGAGGGAAAAATCCCCTGCCGGAAAATCGGACGTTCCTACCGGATCCCAAAATCTGAAATCATCCGGTATCTTTTAGAAAATCCTGTTGAAAATCATAGGGACTGATGTATATAATGATATTGAGAATGAATTATGTACATTGACCTTGAGAAAGGAAGGATGTACATTGACAGGAACATTAGTAACAAAAACCTTACCCTCAGGTAAATCCTATTATTATGTGAGGTTAAGCTACAAAGACCCATTATCCAATACATGGAAAACAAAAACCTTATCCACCAAGCTGGAAGTCAAGAACAATAAGCGCAACGCAAACGCCATGATCCGGGAATACGAAGAAAAGTATGCCTATCTGGAAGAACTTCCGGCATCCTTCTCCCCAGACCTGGATCCAGAGATCACCCTCTGTGATTATATGGATCTTTGGCTGGAAGGAAAGAAAAGAGACCTGAAAAAAAGCACCTATGAAGGATATATCTACCGGGTCAACGCCATCAAACAATATTTCCAAAAAGACAACCCGAAAATGATTGATGTTACCCCTCGTATGATAGATATGTATTTCAAGTATGCCTTACAGTATGGGAAGATCAACCAGAAAACCCACAAACGGGAGCCTCTGGCTGTCCGCTCCGTAAGAAGCTACAAAAGTATCCTGTATGCGGTATTTAACCAGGCAGTCATTGACGAACTGGTAAAAATGAACCCGGTGCTTACGATCTCTGTCCACGGAAAGAAAAATGCAGACTACAGCGAAGAGCTTCTCTTCCTCACAGAGGAAGAGATCTCCGACCTGATCCATTTCCTTTCCAGAAGATATCCGCGTCTTGTCGGGATTGCTTTTATGGGTTCCTATTATGGTCTGCGCCGTTCGGAAATCCTCGGGCTGAAATGGTCGGCAATAGATTTCAAGAAAAAGACCATTTCCATCAATCACACAGTTGTCCGGGTCAAGACCGTTACCACTTCCGATTCCACAAAGACCTATTCCAGCAAAAGAACGCTGAACCTTTTTGACACAGCAGAAAAATGTCTTTTGCAGATCAAACGGGAACAGGAAGAAAACAAAGCTTTTTTTAAACGGGATTACAAAAATAAAGAAGGGTACATATTTACATGGGAAAATGGAGAAGCCTATGATCCGAACTATATCACCCGAACCTTCAACCATGCAACCCGGGAGTTCGGAAGGCCGGAAATCACGCTCCACAAACTAAGACATAGCTGTGCTTCCATGCTCATCAATAAAGGATGGGATATCAAGAAGCTTCAATACTGGCTGGGTCACAGCGATACCCAGACAACCCTGAATATTTATTCCCATTTTGACAAACAGAGGCTAAACACCAGTGTCAATGACCTCTCCGAAATTTCCCTTGCTACAGCGGATCTTTTTGCCGGATAACCATAAAAAATCCGCTGGGGAAATCCCCAAAAAGCACTAAAAACAGATGCTAAAAAATTTTTAGGTATGGGCAAGAAAAGTTTTGTGTAACGTTTTGTGTAACGCGCAAAAATCGAAAATTTCAGGGGTAATCAAAAGAGCTTTTTCAGGCAAAAGAAAACACCGGAGAAGCCCATAAAATAAGGCTTTCCGGTGTTCCCAACCATTTAGTCGAAGCGACAGGATTTGAACCTGCGGCCTCTGCGTCCCGAACGCAGCGCTCTACCAAACTGAGCCACGCTTCGATTTCTTTATTTATCAGTCACATCTCGCGACTGCAAAAATTATTATATTCATTTTCATAGCATTTGTCAACACTTTTTTTAAAAAATTTCAAAAAACACGAAAAAACTTTTTTGAAGATTTCAGAGAGTATGTTTTTCCTTCTTAAATATGTAAAAACGCTCTCAAATACAGGGAAATCCATTGAAATCCCACAGCTTTTAAGCTATATTAAAGTCACAATACCAAAAGGGGATTTTTTTATGAATGTAAAAGACATCAGCACACACTGTACACGGACAGAATTTGTCGGAACCACGGTTCTTGATACCATTGGACTTGTCATCTCCGGCATTGACCATACACTTCTCCAGAAAATGAACATCGGAACAAAGTACTATGCCCTTGGGCTGTTCAGCTCCCGGACAGGGGCCGCCGGTCAGCTCACTGCCATTGATGATGCTGTCAAAGCCACCAACACCGAAGTTCTCTCCATTGAGCTTCCCAGAGATACCAAGGGCTGGGGCGGACATGGAAACTATATTGTACTGGGCGGAAATGATGTTTCTGATGTGCGCCACGCAGTTCAGCTTGCTCTGGAGCTTACAGAGAAATATGCAGGCGAACTTTATATCAGCGAATCCGGGCACCTGGAATTTGCCTATTCTGCAAGCGCAGGCCCTGCCCTTCAGAAGGCTTTTCACGCAGAGCCCGGACAGGCCTTTGGTTTTATGGCCGGCTCTCCTGCTGCCATCGGACTTGTGATGGCAGATACTGCCATGAAGGCATCCTCTGTAAAAATTGTCAGCTACATGACGCCGGATATGGGAACCGCTCACTCCAATGAGGTTATTCTTGCCCTTTCCGGTGATGCAGGCGCTGTAAAGGAGGCTGTCCTTAATGCCCGCCAGATTGGCCTGGAGCTTCTGATCGCCATGGGAAGCTATCCGGAAATCCCCGGTACCCCTTATCTGTAAACCAAATTCCCGGAAGCAGCAGCTTCAACTGCAGCTTCCGCAGATATTCAAAAACCCGGCTTCCAAAACATACAGGGAGCCGGGTTCTGCTTTATTCTGTTTTTATCATACGATAACCTACGCCGATATGTGTCTGGATATATTGAGGTGAATCCGGGCCCTTTTCTATTTTCTTTCGAAGCGTCGCCATAAATACCCGGAGAGAGGCAACGTCATTTTCCCAGTTGCTCCCCCAGATATTCTGGGTAATGAAGGTGTGTGTCAGAACCTTCCCAACATTTCTGGAAAGGAGACAGAGAAGCTTATATTCAATAGGGGTCAGATGAAGCTCCTCATCATTCAGATACGCACATCCGGCAGCGTAATCAATACGCAGGGCGCCGTTTACAAAAACAGATGCTTCTGCTGGCGAATCATTTTTGATCATAGCCAGGCGTCTCTGTACAACACGAAGTCTTGCCAGAAGCTCTTCCACAGAAAATGGTTTGGTCAGATAATCGTCAGCTCCTGCATCCAGCGCGTCAATTTTGTCAGTATCCTCACTGCGGGCGCTGATGACAATAATGGGCATAGTGGACCAGGAACGGATTCTGCGTATCACTTCCACTCCGTCGATGTCAGGCAGACCCAGATCCAGAAGAACAATATCCGGATTGTGGGAGGAGGCTTCAAGAATGGCAGTTTCTCCGTTTCCGGCTACCAGATACCGATAGTCGTGTGTTTTCAGTGTGGTTGTGATCAGATTTTTTACAGAAGAATCATCTTCCACTACTAATATCAACGGTTTATTCATGTAATTGTACCTCCTCAGCTGGTAATGTAAAAGTAAATACAGTTCCATGGGGAACATTATCAGAAACACTGATAGAGCCGCCATGTGCGTTTATAATGGACTTACACAGAGAAAGTCCAAGTCCGAGACTCCTCCGGCTGTCTGCCACCCGGTTCGAGCCTGTGTAGAACATATCAAATATCTGCTTTTTATTTTCATCAGGAATGCCCGGACCATTGTCAGCTACAGAAATAACAGCCCAGTTTTCCTCCCGGAAAGTGGAGATCTGAATCTCCGATCCCTGTGGAGTATACTTGATCGCGTTGTCCACCAGATTTATAATAACCTGAACGATCAGCTTGGCATCCATTTTTGCCAGAAGCAGATCATCCTGATGATTTACTGTAATATGATGCTCCACCGAAAGTCTGTTTACATGGCGGAGGGCTTCCGTAACTACCTCGTCTGCCAGTTCTGCGGAAATACGAAGATTCAGCCTGCCCTCTTCCAGCCGGGTAACAGACAGCAGATTTTCCACAAGGTTGATCAGCCACATCGAATCATCATAAATATCCTGATACAGAGTCCTTTTTGTATTTTCATCAAAGGAGCTGCTGTTTGACAGAAGATTGCTGGCGTTTCCTGAAATAGAAGTCAGCGGTGTGCGCAGGTCATGAGAGATCGTACGAAGAAGATTTGCTCTCAGCTGTTCATTCTTTGCCAGGATGGCCGCCTCTTCTTTCTCATGGGCATTTTTCTCATTTTCCATGGCAAGAGCACATTCTCCCAGAATAGAAAGAAGAATATTGTTTTCGGAGGCATCCAGAGGCTGTTTGCCGGCTGCAATCCCCACCACTCCGTAAACAGAATCATTTACCCGGATAGCCAGATAAAGACATTTGGCATTGGAAAGCGTCTGGGTGGTAGCGCCTGCGTGACGGTTGTTTTTAAACACCCATTCAGCCACTGCGCTTTCATTTCTTGTGAGATAATCAGAGGCGGTATCTTCTTCACCGGCAGAAAATGTCATGGGAGCCGCCAGGGTATTTTTTTCCGCAGGATAGATCACAATATCTCTGTTCAGAAGTTTTGTAAGCTGATGAGCCGTAGAAGTCAGAATCGCGTCACGGTCTGTAGCCTGCTGAAGTATCTGACTGGTATCAAACAAAATCTTTGTACGAAAGGCTGCACGGGCAGACTGACTGGCAATCGTCTTCATCCGTGTGGTAAGTGTTCCGGTCAGAAAGGCTGAAATAAACATTACCACAAAAGTAACAAGATAGCCCCGGTCATATGCCATAAGCGTGAATTTAGGATCTGTAAACAAAAAGTTAAACACAAGCACACTGACAATTGAAGTGATCAGGCTGTAAACCCGGTTTACTGTTACAATGGAAGTTACCAGCACCGCAAGCACATATACCGTAATAATATTGGCCTCATCAAAGCCAAGCTGCTGAAAAAGGTAGCCCAAGCAGCTGGCTGCTGACAGGATAAAAATACTTTTTAAAATGTCAGATGCGGAAAAGATAATATGATTTTTCTGATTGTGAACAGGCGGAGTGCGGTTCGGCGACTGGTCCGGAATAATATGCACATCCATATTAGGAACATTTGCAATAAGCTGTTCTGTAAGAGAAGGTCTGCCAAACAGGCGCTTCCCTGTGACCGTGCTTCTTCCGATCACAATCTTGGAAACCCCGGACAGCTTTGCAAATTCTGCGATCTGAAGGGGTACATCGTCTCCGTAAACGGTTTCTATGGTGGCTCCCAGCTGTTGGGCAAGGTAAATATTTGAACGGAGCCGCTGTCTGTCTTCTTCCGTCATTGCAGAAAACTGTGAGGTTTCTACAAACAGAGCAGTAAAGGCTCCACGGAAAGCATTTGCCATTCTCGCTGCCGTCCGGATGATCTTTGCATTAGACGGAGAAGAAGAAAGGCAGACCAGTATGTGCTCATCTGTATAATAATCGCTTTTGTTTCTGATGCGCGCAGACTCTGTTCTTTTATTTACACGGTCCGCACATCTTCTGAGCGCAAGCTCTCTCAGCGCAGTCAGTGTTTCCAAGGTAAAAGTAAAACTGTCTGTTTCAGAAGAATCTGAATCTTTTTCAGCAGCAAGCCGTTCAAGAAGCTCCTGGGGCTCAATGTCAACAAGCTTTACCTGATCAGCATTGTCAAAAACAGAATCCGGAATACGTTCAAGGATTCTGTTTCCGGTAATTGCTGTCACCATATCGTTAAGACTTTCAATATTTTCTACATTGGCTGTTGTATAAACATCAATGCCTGCTTTTAAAAGCTCATAAATATCCAGGTATCGCTTATGGTGCCGACATCCGTCTGCATTTGTGTGCGCAAGCTCATCTATCAGAATCAGCCCAGGCTTTGTCTTTATTGCCTTATCAAGATCAAACTCCTCCACAGGAGTACCATTATGTTTAGAATAAAGAGGCGGAAGCAGCTTCAGGCCATTCAGTCTGGCCCGGGTCTGCGGATGAGCATTTGATTTAATGTAGCCTACTGCAACATCTGTACCATGTTTTTTTTCCATATGGGCTGCTTCCAGCATTGCGTATGTTTTTCCCACGCCTGCCGCATAGCCGAAAAAAATCTTCAGATGCCCTCTTTCTGTAGAGGACATCTGATCGGATGCTGCCGGCAGGATATCTGCGCTCTGATTTTGTTTTTCCACACTATCACTCCTCGTTATTTCATACAGGCATTATAACATATCTGACAAAATTCTGCACAAAAATATATTGGACACAGATATTCTTATGTAAAGCCGGAAACAGCAGCTACTTTTCCAGATATCCGGCTTTCAGCAGCCGGATAAATAATTCCGCTTCCTGGGAAATACGGTCTTTTTTCCACAAAGCCTTCACAAGAAATTTCTGGCTGTTAAGAGGCATAACAGGAAGTCCCAACGGCTCACATGCAAGAATGTTTTCATCCAGCAGAAAAAGAAAAGAACCCAGCTTTTGATCCGGCTCTGTGTTTACATCCGCCCGGATAAATCCAAAATCAATTTTTCCTGTATTCAGCTGCTTCTGAATATCCTTTGCAGAACCGTAGAAAAGACTCAGCTCACAGCCGGGAGCCTGGCGGGAAAACCTTTCCAGAAGGTCATTTAAAAGAGAGACTTCTTCTGTATGTTCAAATGCAATAGAAAGCATTGAGGGCCTGTCGGAACTGATCACAGTCCGGCTGCTGTCGCCAAAGAAAATATCCAGTTTTTTCAGTATGAGAAAGCACAGGGCAAAAACAGCAGCTACTGCGCAGACCAGAATCAGTTCTTTCATAAAATCATCCCTTCATGTTTCATATTTACGGAAGCTTTATTCCAATCAGATATGGAAACACTTCTGAATATCTCTGATGTTTCCAAGAACAAGCATGGTATTGTTTTCCGGAACAGGAGTATCTGATTTAATATTCAGATTCATGACTCCCATATGTTTAAATGCCATGATATTAATGTTGTGCTTGTTTCGGATGTCAAGCTGTCCAACAGTTCTTCCCACCCAGTTTTCCGGAACAGAAATTTCAAAAATAGCATGTTCATCATCAAGCTCCACATAGTCCAGAATGTGGTCTGCACTGTAACGGATCGCTGCCCATTCAGCCATCTGCTTTTCCGGATAAATAACTTCATCAGCGCCGTTTTTCAGGAGGAGTTTGGCGTGAACATCTCTGGCTGCTCTGGAAACAACATATTTTGCGCCCAGCTCACTGAGCAGGGAAGTGGCTTCCAGAGAACTCTGGAAATCATCTCCAATGGCCACAATACATACGTCGAAATTCCTTACTCCAAGAGATTCCATAAATCCTTCCTTTGTGGCGTCACCAATCTGTGCATTTGTAACATAAGGAAGAATGGCATCTACTCTTTCTTCATTTCTGTCAATAGCCATTACCTGATGATTAAGCTCATCCAGTTTCATGGCAATATGGCGTCCGAATCTTCCAAGTCCTATCAGTAAAATTGATTTCATCATAGCTATTGTCTCCTTTTATTAACCTACTGTAATTTTTTCCTGCGGATATCTGGAACCGTAGGAATTTCTTTCTGAAAGCGCTGCAAAAATAAGTGTCAGGCCGCCAACCCTGCCAAAAAACATAAGCAGGATCAGGATCAGTCTTGAAACCATTCCAAGGGTTGGGGTCAGTCCAAGAGACAGACCAACCGTACCAATGGCAGAGCTTGTTTCAAACAAAGCGGAAATCAGCGGAACCTTGTCAATGTAACTGATTATCATGCCTCCGCCAAGAAACAGAACCAGATACATCAGCAGAATAGTCGCAGCATTTTTGATCACACTGTCCGGAACACGTCTGCGGAAAAAGTGCGCAGAATCGTTTTTGCGGAACACGGACAAAGCGGAAGAAAACAGAACTGCGATGGTAGTTGTCTTCATACCGCCGGCTGTGGAACCCGGAGAACCACCGATCAGCATCAGGATGATCATAAGCATCAGTCCGGTTTCTGTAAGCAGAGTCAGATCTGCAGTGTTAAATCCTGCTGTTCTTGGCGTTACAGACTGGAACAGGGAGGTCCAGATCCTTTCTCCCAGAGGCAGACCGGAAAATTCACAGAAAAAGAAGTAAACAGCCGGAACTGCAATCAAAACAGCAGTAACAGTCAGAATAACTTTACTCTGCATATTATATTTTTTAAACTGCAGTTTATTTTTCTTAATATCTGCCCAGGTAACAAAGCCCACACCACCTGTTACGATCAAAGCCATGATCGTAAAGTTTACAAGAGGATTTGAAGCATAGGAGGTCAGAGAGGAAAAAGGTTCTCTGACACCGAGAAGATCAAACCCGGCGTTGCAGAAAGCAGATACAGCGTGGAACAGAGAATACCACAGTCCTTTCAGAATACCGAAATCCTTGCAGAATACAGGCATCAGAAGCGCTGCTCCGATCAGTTCTATAAAAATACTGGTTTTCAGAATAAATTTGGTCAAACGTACGATACCGCCAACCTGGTGGGCAGAGATTGCTTCCTGCATGGTGCTTCGCTGCATCAGACCAATTTTTCGGCCGGACGCAACAGCAATGGCAACAGCAATTGTCACAACGCCCATACCGCCGATCTGGATCAGCGTCAGAATGATCGCCTGACCAAATTCAGACCAGTAGGTTGCAGTATCATGGATAATAAGTCCTGTTACACAAACTGCAGATGTGGCAGTAAAAAGGCTGTCTGCAAAGGATGCGCCATTTCCGTCCCGGGTGGAAAGCGGAAGCATCAGAAGCAGGCTGCCAAGAAGTATTACAGAAAAAAATCCCAGGATGATTACCTGAAAAGAAGTAAAATGTCGGTGTTTTCGGTTTCCTGTATAATTCATTACGGCGATTGTCTCCCTTTATCTCGTCTTTATGTTGTCCTAATCATATCTTAATTCGTATTAAGTATGTATAAATAAGAATTTGATGATATTAGGATTGTATAAAGGCGAAAGGAGTTATCCTAAGAACAATGTAACCGGTAGTGTAACCAGGACAGTGAGAAGAGATACAGCTGCCAGAATAAAAACAGGAAGTCCGATAAACATAGCCAGGACAGCTGCATGTGGATGACGAAAAGCAAAACGCTCTGCACGGTTGTCAAATTTATCTTCTAATTTGTGTATGGATTTTAAAATATTGGACATAATCATTTCTCCATTCTTATTTTATGGTAAAACTCTGTTGCCAGGCTTTCCTCTGTTCTGAAATTATGGTAACACGGAAAAAATTAAGATGGGAAAAACGCATGGTCCTGTGAGATAAAAGTTCTATAAAGAAGGAGGGCCGGGCTGTATGGCCCGGCGAGTATGAAAAAGAAAAATTTAATTTATGTAAAAAAGCATTCGCTTTATTTACTTAATACTATAAATGGAATTTGTGATGAAAATGTGAGGATAAATTGAAAAAAGGGTGATGTAATTCTAAAAAACCTGTAAAATCATAAGTGCCGGAACCGGGATTCCGGAATATATCCCAGAATTCTGAGACATACAGCATAAAATGTCCTCATGGAAGATGATCGGGAATGCATTTTGACCAGGATGCTGTGAACGAAGTAAAAAGAAGGCACGATTTTTGCGAGGCCTGACCTAATGAAAAAAAATATTGTAAAATACAGCCGCCTTCTATATAATAGGAAAAGAAAAAACAGGAAAAGCAAACGAGCGCTTTGCTCATAGACAACTCTCAGGAGGAAAATAATGAAAAGAGAAACAGTTGTTGTACTTGATTTCGGCGGTCAGTATAATCAGTTGATTGCCCGCCGTGTAAGGGAATGCAATGTATATTGTGAAATCTATTCCTATAAGACAGATATTGAAAAAATAAAAGAAATCCAGCCTAAGGGAATTATTTTTACAGGCGGACCAAACAGTGTATATCTGGAAGATTCACCTGCATATGCAGAAGAAATTTACAAACTCGGAATCCCGATCCTGGGAATCTGCTACGGTTCTCAGCTTATGATGCACCAGCTTGGCGGAAAGGTAGAAAAAGCTCCGGTGCGCGAATACGGAAAAATTGAGGTTCACGTAAACACAGATTCTGCACTGTTCCAAGGAGTTTCTCCAAAAACAATCTGCTGGATGAGTCATAATGACTACATTTCCAAAGAAGCTCCCGGCTTTGAAATTTCTGCCTGGACAAATGACTGCCCTGTAGCTGCAGTGGAAAATAAAGAAAAGAAGCTTTATGCAGTTCAGTTCCACCCGGAGGTGCTTCATACTCAGGAAGGAACCAAAATGCTGTCAAACTTTGTATATCAGGTATGCGGATGTGCGGGAGACTGGAAAATGGATTCTTTTGTAGAAGATTCCATTAAAGCGATCCGTGAAAAGGTCGGAAGCGGAAAGGTTCTCTGCGCCCTTTCAGGCGGAGTGGATTCTTCTGTTGCAGCAGTCCTTCTTTCAAAAGCAGTAGGCAGCCAGCTTACCTGCGTATTCGTGGATCACGGTCTTCTCCGCAAGGATGAAGGCGATGAAGTGGAAGCTGTCTTTGGTCCGGAAGGTTCCTATGATCTGAATTTTATCCGTGTAAATGCTCAGGAACGTTTTTATGAAAAACTGAAGGGCGTTGAGGAGCCGGAGCGTAAGCGTAAAATCATCGGCGAAGAATTTATCCGTGTGTTTGAGGAGGAAGCAAAAAAAATCGGCGCCGTGGATTTCCTTGTACAGGGAACCATTTACCCGGATGTTGTTGAAAGCGGCGTAGGGGGCGAGTCCACTGTTATCAAATCACACCACAATGTGGGAGGACTTCCTGACTATGTTGATTTTAAAGAAATCATTGAGCCTCTGAGAAATCTGTTTAAAGATGAAGTGCGTAAAGCGGGACTGGAGCTTGGCATTCCGGAGTATCTTGTATTCCGCCAGCCGTTCCCGGGCCCGGGACTGGGCATCCGTATTATCGGAGAGGTAACTGCTGAAAAAGTAAAAATGGTTCAGGAGGCTGATGCCATCTGGCGTGAAGAGATTGCAAACGCAGGCTGGGATAAAAAGGTAAATCAGTACTTCGCAGCACTGACAAATATGAGATCTGTCGGAGTTATGGGAGACGAAAGAACCTACGATTATGCCATTGCCCTTCGCGCAGTAACCACTACAGATTTTATGACTGCAGAAAGCGCTGAGCTTCCGTGGGAAATTATCGGAAAAGCTACCAGCAGGATTGTCAATGAAGTAAAACATGTAAACCGTGTTCTTTATGACTGCACCGGAAAGCCTCCGGCAACAATTGAAATGGAATAAAGAAATGTCATAAATTTATAAAAGCTGAGACAGAAAACTGTCTCAGCTTTTATTTATTCAGGTTGGTTTAGAATTCCGGCTCAATAAGACCGTAAGTGTTTCCTTTACGTTTGTAAACAACATTTACCTGATCTGTCTCTGCATTAACAAATACAAAGAAGTTATGTCCCAGAAGTTCCATCTGAACACATGCATCCTCAGGATACATTGGCTTGATATCAAACTTCTTGGTACGGATGATTTTTACTTCTTCATCCTCCTCATAATCTTTTTCCAGATACTCCTGCTGGAAATTGCCAGGTGCCTGCTTCCTGTCTACAATTTTATTTTTGTATTTACGCAGCTGACGCTCAATTACTTCTTCCACCAGGTCAATAGATACATACATATCATTGCTTACCTGCTCGGAGCGTATAATATTTCCCTTCACTGGGATTGTAACCTCGATCTTCTGTCTTTCTTTTTCAACACTTAAAGTTACTACAACTTCGGTGTCAGGAGTGAAATACCTTTCCAGCTTTCCAAGCTTGTCTTCAACGGCTGTTCTAAGCCCTTCAGAAACTGTGATGTTTTTTCCGCTAATAATAAATTTCATACATCCATCCCCTTTGCTGTTTATTTGGGTAATGTCCACGCAGGTAAAAATCTGCGTCTATTACTTATGGGTTCATTATACCACATACTTATGAATTTTAACAACACTTTACGAAATTTTTATATTAATAATTGATAAATTTCGCTATTAACTGATAAAAGCAGATACTCATAGGCTCTGTTTCTTACTGCACCCCGGAAATACACATCTGAAGGCTTCTTTTTTCAGAAGGATCTTCCAGAAGTTCTGTTCCTTTCTTGTCTGTTACACAGTAAAGACCTTTTCCGCTTCCTTTTGGCGCATCACTGGAAATTTCCAGACGATAGGTTTTTCCCGGCTCTACAGAGATTTTTTCTTTCAGGAAAGGATAAAGAGCTGTATTCTCTTTCATTCCATAGGTATCCCCATTTTTTTCATAAATCACCTTTCCTGTATCTTTTTCTTTCAGCACCACATTCAGGCTGTTGATCTCACTGTTGCCCGGCTCTGTGTATATACGGACCTTAATTCCGGAAAGTGTATGACCGTCTGCAGTAAATTCCTGTATCACCGGGACATTTTCTTCCAGCATCACCACATTCTCTGCTTCCATATTCTGCCTGCTGTTGTCAAAGAAATTTATTTTCCCCTGAAGGACACCTGCCGCACATACAGTCATTGGAAGTACAAATGCAGCCACTCCAAACAGAAAGGCTGCCCTTATCTGCCACACCATCCCGCAGGCAATGACATTTCCTTTTCTGCTGTGATACCTGGGATGTCCGAATACTACATAAATCAGCAATACCACCCACATGGCAGTACAGAGAAGCTCCTGGTCATGGAACCCGTAAAGATCCCACATACGTACGGAAAACTCACGGTCTTTTAGAATATATTTGAGAATACCGCTGTTCAGCACTCTCTCATCAACCATACTCTGGCTGCAGAAAATATACATGGCAAGCATAAAAATATTTGTTACCATATAAAGAAGATTTCCATTTCCATTCATCATAAAGTTCAGAACAAGGAATGGCGCCATTAAAAGGATCCACTGGGGATTCCAGGTGGAAAATCCAAAGATCGCAAAGCTTACTGCCACACAGAAAAATACGGACCATGACCGAAGCTCATCCTGCGTCTCTGCTTTTTTCTGATAAGCCCACACCAGCACAAAGGCTGCTGCCGCTGCAAGAAGATTGATCCCGCTGAAAAATCCCAGAGAAAAAGGCTTCTGTACATATTCCAGCGCTCCAAAACCAAATACATTTCTTCTAAACGCTTCAGATCCTATATTTGGAAGAATCTCTGCAAGCAAAGGGACAAGCATAACAGCAGTATATTTAATCAGATTTCTGATCTTCTTTTCCTTCAGAAGCAGAAGTACCAGGAAATAAAGCACTGCATGATATTTAAAGGTTGCAGCAAATCCGCACATAAGGGCAAACTGCCACATTTTCCCCCGAAGGAAAAAATAAAATCCCAGTACCAGAAAGAGCACAGTAAATATGTCATACTGGCTGAAAATAAACTGGCTGAACACCCCCATCGGAAATACAAGAAATGCAAACTTGCACA
>NZ_HF999008.1:0-25894 GCF_000433815.1 Blautia sp. CAG:257 | reverse complement strand
CGCCAAATCCCATTTCTTTTCCGATTTTGTAAATAATCTGAGAAGTAACAAAATATAAAATAACCGGAAGAAGCTTATACCACATAATATTAATAAAACTGTTTGTCAGCATTGCTTCCGGTGCATGTCCTGTAAGATAAAGGGGCAGATTCCAGACCGCATAGGCAATAAACGTACTTGGCAGATAATTTGCCCAGTATCCTCCTGACTGCTCATAGCTTGCCTGATAAAAATCCGCGAAATGTTCATACATCAGAAAGGAACGGTTTCCTGTAAGCTTTACATCAGAATGAGCGCAGGTCACAAAAAGAACTGCCAGTATCAGGAAAGACAAAATCCAGTCCAGTCTGCAGAGATCGTTTCCGCTCCACAGCTTCATACTGTTCCACTGGTCTTTTTTTCTGCCCATCCAGCCTGATGCACATGCTGTTTTTTTCTTATTCATGAATACTCTCCTGTTTTTCCCTGTCACTCTCTTTTCCAAAAACATCTTCAGCCTGAATAAATCCATTGCGGTTTCTCTGTACTTCCCCACTGAATTTCTCAGGTTCTTTCACAGAAGCATCTGCGCTGTATCTGATACTGTCCGCCTGCATTGTCCCACTGTTTTCAGACTCTTTTTCTGTTAAATCTTTTTTCCGGAACTCTGCCTCTCTGTTTTCCTGGGTTTCAGATTCTCTGTTCTGTTGACATTTTTTGTCCTCATCCTCAAAATTCAGACGCTCTTCTTCCACTACCAGAGGTCTGTCCAGTACCCTTGTATTAATACTCAGTACATATTCTCCAAGAAATCCGATAAAGAACAGCTGAAGAGCTCCCAGAAAGAACATACCGATGACCATAGGAGCAATACCTGCTGAAAAACGATCCCAGTACATCAGCTTCAGAATCAGATATACAATACCTGCCGCAAAGCTCAGGCCGCCAATAATAAAACCGGCAAAAGTTGCCAGACGCATCACTACCTTAGAATATGAGGTAATACCAATCATGGCATAATCATAAAGGCTGTAAAAATTATTTTTGCTTTTTCCTGCTCTTCTTTTAGGCTGAGTATAGGGAATTGCTTTATAATCAAACCCAAGCTCTGCAATGATTCCACGAAGATAGGGCATGGGATCATGAAGGTCTCTCACCACGTCTACAAATTTTTTGTCATACAGTCCAAAACCGGTAAACTGTTCAATATGGTCAATCTCGGTGATCTTTCTGATCATCTTGTAATACAGACCACGGATCCTGTACATTCCCTTTCGTTCCTGACTGGCATTTTTCACGCCGATCACGATTTTATTTCCCTGTTCCCATTCTCTGACAAATTTCGGGATCATCTCTACCGGGTCCTGAAAATCAGCGCACATACGAACCACACAGTCTCCATATGCCTGTTTCATACCGTAAACAGGAGATCTGGCCTGACCGAAGTTTTTTGCATTAAAAATAGTCTTAATGTTTTTATTATTGGCGCACAGTCCGCGGATCAGCGCCTGCGTATTGTCTTTGGAATGATTGTCAATAAACAAAATCTCATAGTCATAATCACTGAGGTCGCGTTCCATGACTTCTGTAACTGCTTTTGACAGTGGAACCACGTTCGCCTCTTCATTATATGTAGGAATTACCACTGAAATTTTCTTTTTCATTTTTTATCTCCTGTACTCTGGCCTTTCAGCCAGGCAATGGTTTCTCTGATTCCCTGCTCAAACGTATACTCCGGTACAAAACCTGTATCCTGATAAAGAGAATCAATATCTGCGCAGAGGTTCATTACAGCGCCTTTGGGATATGGTCTGGCTCCGATCCCCGGATTCCTGTAATCTGTAAGCTCTGCCATTTTCTGTATATAATCCCGAAGCAGCGCAGGCTGTCCGCTTCCTACGCAGTACACGGCTCCGTCCCGTCCTTTTTCTCCAATAAGATAAAAGGCGCGGCCTGCGTCTGCGCTGAAAAGATATTCCCATCTCTGCATTCCGGGTGTAAATTCTGTAGGCTCCCCTGCCAGCATTTTTCTGAGGCCGGAGGCGATCATGGTAGTTTCTTTTTCATAAATTCCATAAACACTGAATATTCTGGGCCAGATACACTCTATTCCCAGTTCCCTGCAAAGCATCCTTGCCAGATATCCGGATGCCAGCTTTGCCGCTCCGTAAGGAGTTGTGGGATTTGCCGCGCTTTCCGGCGAAATCCTGTCCAGATCCAGCAGACCGTACTCTGCCTGGGATCCGGCTCCGATAAAACGTTTACAGCCAAGAGCTGCCGCTGCCTTTACTGCTGCTAAAGTATACCCGATGTTGCGGCTTTGACGCTCTGTGCTTGAATTTCTGTTTTCTCCGGTATTCCCCCAGGCAATGTGATAAAACGTATCACATTCCTGCGGAATCATTTCCGGCAGCCTGTCCAGATGCTCCAGAGAACAGTCCACAAATTTGATCAGACTGCTTTCCGGCAAACGGGAACGCTTTTCTGACCCTTCCCGTACAACTGCATAAACCTCTGTTCCATGCTTTATGCATTCTTCTATTAAAGCCACGCCGATCATACTGGTGGCTCCTGTTACAATAATCCGCTGCATAATTTTCCTTCTTATTTAACTTTTGTACTGTCTTTAACAGCTATGAAATCAGAAAAACTCTTCTGTTTTTCTATTGTTTCTGCTGTCTGGCAGAATATTTTTGTCTGGTTTAAAGAGCATAAAAAATACTCTGGCGTATTGTCTCATTCATTTTCAGTGTAATGACGCAAAGTGAATTTTCCGTCTGTAAGGTGATGGAATAAAGCGATGCGGCGGCACCGGCGATTGACGACAACCCGGCAGCTGGAAATTCAGGCAAGTTATTATGCGAATGTGAATGAGACATTATACTACTTCTGCTCCGGAAGAGGAATGTACATATTTTCTTCCAGCTCTTCCCTGGAAAGAAACGGATACATGTCCTCAAGAGGCGCAGACACCATTTTTCCATCCGGAAGCTTTTTCGATGAGGTTTTCGGCTCGGTTTTCTGATACCTGGTTACAAAAACCTCACATACAGCCGCTCCGTCCATTTCCAATACTTCCTTAATCGTATCCGACAGTTTTTCTGAGCTGTGAATACATCTGTACGGAAATCCATAAGCCGGAATAAGCTTCTGAAGATCCGGAAAGCTCAGGTCGCCGCTCTCCTGTCCAACTCCCACCAGAGGTTCTCCAAAATAGCTCTGCTGAGTCTGTCGAATGGAATGATATCCCTGATTGTTGATTACAAAAAGTTTTATCGGAAGATGATTCTGCCTGATCGTCTGCAGTTCCTGAATATTCATCTGAAGGCTTCCTTCTCCGGTCACACAGACTACCGGCTGTTTCCCGGATGCAATACACACCCCTGTTGCCCCCGGAAGGCAGAATCCCATAGATGCCGTATTGGGATTTGTAATAAAGCGCTGACCTTTTTTTACACGAAAAGCCTGACTTCCTGCAACTCTGGAAGTTCCCACACTGACCATAAGATTCTGGTTTTCCTTCATGGCTCTGGACAGTTCTTCATAAAACGCATAAATATTTGTGCAGCCATCCTCCACAGTTTCATAATGACCGGACACAACAACCGGATATTTTTGCTTCCATAAAAGACACTGATTTCTCCATGCATTTCCCTGGAATAAGGGGTTTTCCCTGGAAGCTCCACGTTTTTTTGCAGCCTTTATCAGCTTTCGGATCAGCTCTCCGGCATCGCCGCATACAGGCAGACTGACATGCAGGCTTGGTTTTTTCAGTTCATTTTCATCAATATCGTTCAGAATGGTATAGCTTTCTCTTGCCCAGTCCTGATACCGGAAGCCTGTCTGTGCAAATCCCTGACGATTGCCAAGAGAAAGAAGCACATCGCTGTTCTGAAGTGCAAAGTTACCCGGTCTTGTTCCTGTTCCTCCGCTTCTTCCCACAAACAGGGGATGATCCGACTCAATGGCATCCACGCTGCTCATGCCTGTTACCACCGGAACGCCCAGAAGCTCAGCAAGCTGATAAAAGTCCTCGTGTGCCCCTGCCAGCCGTACACCATTTCCCGGTGAAAGAACCGGCCGTTTGCTTTCCTGCAGTTTATCCAGAATCTGCTCTACCGTCTCATCCTTTATTTCCCGGGGCTTCTGTTCAGGATTTTCTTCCGGATCATAGGCTTTCAGATCATCTGTTTCTATGACTGCCCCCTGAACATCAAGAGGAATGTCCAGCCATACCGGTCCCGGCCTTCCATTTACAGCCAGATAAAGAGCCTTTTCCAGATGGTACCGGATGTTCTCCGGATGAACGATCATGTGAGCATACTTTGTCAGGCTTTTTACTACCGGAACAATATTGCATTCCTGCACTCCCATGCTGCGAAGAGGCAGACCTGAGGCAGAAACCGTAGTTGCATAGCGCGCCTGACCTGAAAATACCAGCATCGGAATGGAATCCATCCATGCCCCCAGAACCCCGGTAATTGCATTTGTAGCTCCCGGTCCCGTGGTGACACAGACTGCTGCCATTTTATTTCCAAGACGGGCATAGGCCTCTGCCGCCATGGCACATGCCTGTTCATGATGCTGATAAGTACAGTGCAGCATTTTATGATGTCCAAAAGCATCATTCATATGCATGGCTCCGCCTCCGGTAACAGTAAATACATCCCGGATCCCCCACTGTGCAATATATTCCGCTATATAATCAGATACCTTCTGTTTCATTTTCTTTCTCCATCTCAACTGTTGCTTCAGCCTTCTGATATATTATCTGAAGCTTTTTTCTGTATCTTTGACATCCTACAGATAAGCCTGGCATTTCTGAACGCATACCATACGCTTTCCGGATGCCTCAATAGGAATTTCATCTACATAAGTAACGTCGATCTGAGCTTCCTTTCCCAGATATTTCCGGTAGGAAGCCACTACCTCATCTTCATTGACTTTTGTCCGGTCAGCATTTAAAAGCAACTCGTATCTTTTCTTTTCCCACTGAATGCATTTTGCCTGATGTACGATTCCTTCCATATTGATCAGAACATTCATAAAAACATGAATAGACAGAGGTTCTCCCTTACAGTTATACATCATAGAACCACGGCGTCCGTATATTTCTGTAAAATAACCATGTTTTCTGCCCTTTTCATCGATTACTTCCTGATAAATCCCCGTGTCTCCCGTATCATATCGAATCATAGGAAAAGTTTTATTATAAAAATCAGTTACAACGATTCTTCCCAGTTCTCCCGATTTCACCGGTTCATCTGAATCAAGGCTCAGCATTTCAATATAAAAATTATAAAGGTCTACTGTATACCGGTCCTCCTCGCCAACCTGGCATGCAAGAAAACCGTTCTCATTATTTCCATAAGAACGGACTGCCGAAAAGCCAAAGATTTCCCGGATCAGGTCATATGTTTTCTGAGGAAGCGCCTCGCCCATGGCGAAAACCATTTCCACGTCCCATTTCCTGATATCAACTTTTTTCCTTTTCAGATAATCTGCAAGAACTGTCAGAGCGCTGGAATATGCAACCAGAACCTGAATCCTGTCTTTTCGTATTTTTTCACAGATATCTGCAAGGGCATCGTCTCCCATGTTGGAGATATCGATCATGATCAGATTATTTTTAAAGGATTTCCATTTGGAGATCACATTTTTACCCGGGATCCATACACGGAAC
This sequence comes from Blautia sp. CAG:257, assembly GCF_000433815.1. Classification (NCBI taxonomy): domain Bacteria; kingdom Bacillati; phylum Bacillota; class Clostridia; order Lachnospirales; family Lachnospiraceae; genus Blautia; species Blautia sp. CAG:257. The sequence goes on along the minus strand of NZ_HF999008.1, from coordinate 20,232 downwards.
TCTCCCCGCTTCATTCCCATGCGGAATCCGTTCAGCTCCATAAAGGAAATAAAGTTCATATTCACACGGTTCATTTTATCCCCGTCGCATAAAACAGTAAACGGCGCGCCTGTTGAACCGCTTGTTTTCAGACGGAACAGACTGTCTTTTCTGTCACGGAATGTATCGCAGAGAACTGCATCCATATTCTCGTTATATTTCATTTTTGTCATAACAGGAAACTCTGTAATATCCTGTGCGTCCTGGTAATTTTTATAATAAGGAGAATGCTTTTTGGCATAATCAAGAAGCATTTCCACACGGCGCTGTGCATACTCCTCTGTAATTCCCTCTACAATCTCCCTTTTATTTACTTTTTTTATTTTTTCAAGCTTTCCGCCGTGAAGCTTATCCAGTATATTAAACGCTGTTCGTCTTAAAATTTCTCCCGCCTGCATTCTTTTTCCTTCCTCATTTATGATGTAGAATCAATATCATTGTCTTTTCTGTTTTGGGCCACTGCCTGCTTTCCATAATCCAAGAAGGATTACTGCTGCCACACGTATCACATTGGCAATGAGCACGGCTGCCGCAAAACCCATAATACCGCTCTTTTCTGTAAAAATCAACACAAGGACTGCAATCACAGCCAAATGTATGATCTGAAGGATCAACTGCCACTTTTCCTCTGTGAAGGTAAGAACTACAATAAAAAGATAGGCTGAAAGTACGCCAAGGATCTGACTGAGGTTTACAACTGTGATCATTCCTTTTACTGATTCATAAAGATCTCCATAAAACAGCTTTACGAAAATAGGAGTTCCAATCTGCGCTCCAAGGAAAAACACAAGGCTTACGCCTGTTCCGATTCCGGTAAACAGAAGAAACTGCTTTTTATCCATTCTCTCCTGTTTTCTTGTAAGATAAGAAATAATGATCGTATTAACAGGCGCCACCAGAAGCACCAGAGTTTTTCCGATCAGAGAAGTTACATAATATTGTGTTACTGCCAGATGCCCCACCATATGTTCCAGCGCAAGACGGTCAATATTCAAAGTAAAATTTGTAATCAGATAAGAAAATACCAGGAAGCCTCCCCGCTGAAATGCCTGGGTAAACCACCTGCTCCGGTCAAAAAATCCTCTGAACACAGTTCCGGTTGCGGCAAGATACACCAGAGCTGCTGCCTCGCCTGCAAGAAATACCAGAAACCAGTTTTTTGTAAGGAAATAAAGTCCAAAGCCGGCTATATATCCGCCTGTCAGCACACAGTAATAGTAAAAATATTTTTTATAATTCAGGTTAAGACGGTATTCCACATCTCCGTAATAACGAAAAATTGTTGTCATAAGAAGGGCTGCCGTCCAGAAAATAACAGGCAGAGATACCATGGAATCCCTTGCCACAAAAAGAGTGACTGCTGTTCCCACTCCTCCAAACAGCAAAAGGAGGACATTATAGTCCCCGTTTTTCACCTGATAATCTCTTCGTACAACAAGACGGCTGGTATTCAGCGCCTGCCCCACAGAAGGACAGAGTATTGCAACCAGCCCCATAAGATACAAAAGCTCTCCCAGCTGGTCGCTTCCCATTTTTCGGTTCAGCAGAGGATAGACAACAATCTGCAGAACCCCATTCATCAGAAGCGCTCCGCCTATGGTATACGCTGTATTTGATACAATTCTTTTCTGTTTTTCTTTTGATGCCAAAGAGAAGCCTCCCCAGTTATTTTTTTATGTATTTTTCACACCGGTTTTCAAAAGATTTTCTTTTTCCGGAGCTGAGAACCGGGATCTCATCTACATACTCCACTGTAATTTCTGCTTCTTCACCAAAGTAGGGACTAATAAAATCCAGGATTGCTTTCTCATCAATTACCTGTCTGTCGCCATTCAGCCATAAAGTATATTTTGTTACATCCTCCTGGATAAAACGGTACTGGTTGATTCCCTTTGCCATAGAAAGACCGTTCAAAAGTACAAACGGAGACACAATTCTTCCCTTGCAGTCATATATCATATCTCCCCGTCTTCCATACAGTTCTTTCAGGTACAGACGGAATCTGCCGTTCTTTTCCTTTCGTTCTGCCACTGCCAGATCCCCATTGTCATAACGGATCAGGGGAATGGCATAATTATAAAGATCTGTGATCACAATTCGTCCAAGCTCTCCCGGTTCTGCAGGTTCATCACTGTCCAGCTTAAGAATCTCATAATAGTAGCTTTCAGAATCAATATAATAGCTTTCATCTTCTTCACGCTGCAGACCCATAATACCGTTTTCTTCATTTGAGTACCAGGAACGTACTGTACAGTTAAAAATTCTTTCCAGATTTCGTCTTACTTCACTTGGCATGCTCTCTGAAATAGGAAGGATTGCCTTCACACAAAAGTCTCCGGTATTCATATGATGCTCTTCAATATACCGTCCCAGTTCTCCAATTGCAGATGCATATCCGATGATACACTTTACCCGTTTCTTCTTAATAACAGAAACCATTTTACCCAAAACTTCTTCATCCAGATTGGAACAGTCCATCATGATCAGATTCTCTGCCGTTCTGGAGATCCAGCTCTTTTTTGCGTGATCTCCTACCCACATGCGGATAAATGCTTCTTTCATTCCGATATAATATCCGCCGGCAGCCCCCAGAAAAATACTTGCAGCTGTGTTATGAAGGATTTTATTGCGATTCTGTATCATGGCAAACGGAGTCCCCGTAGAGCCGCTTGTGTACATAATACGATTATCTGAAGCATCTTTGTAAACAGAGGACTGGCACTGCTCATAATGATTTCTGTAAGTCTCCTTATTCATAACAGGCATTTTTTCCAGAGGAGTATCCTCTGGAAAATCCTTATAAAATTCAGTTGTGCGAACTGCATGAGAGATCAGCTTCCTGATTTTCTCCTGAGTCTTTTCTATGGAAGTCCCGTTTTTATAGCTGTCACGGATTTCTTCATAATAGCCGCGTACCTTTCCTCCCTGAAGACGGTCCACCAGCCAGAATCCATACCAGCGCAGCTTTTCATCTATTACCATTTACTTTTATCCCTTCTCTGAAGTATCTTTTCCACAGCAGGCTTAAAGATTTCCGGCTTCCCGGATCACCTTTGCCATATAATCGATCTTTTCATCTGTCATGCCCGGATAAAGACCTACCCAGAAAGTATCGCGCATGATTCTGTCTGTATTTTCCAGACTTCCGGCAATGCGGTATCCTCTGCCTTCTGCTCTCATCTGATCAAAGCAGGGGTGCTTTGTAAGATTTCCGGCAAACAGCATTCTTGTCTGAACACCTTTGCTTTCAATATAAGGAACCACTTTATTTCTGTCCACTCCTTCTTTGCATGTCAAAAGGAAGCCGAACCAGCTTGGATCAGAATCGGGACAGGCTTCGGGAAGTATAAATTTTTCTTCCATTCCCTCAAGGGCTTTTCTGAGGCGCGCATAATTATGACGACGCTTTTCCACAAATCCAGGGAACTTTTCAAGCTGAGCGCATCCTACTGCCGCCTGCATATCTGTTGCTTTCAGATTATATCCAAAATGAGAGTAAACATATTTATGGTCGTAGCCAAGAGGCAGCTCTCCGTACTGTCTGTCAAATCGGTGTCCGCACACGTTATCACGGCCGGACGGGCATCTGCAGTCACGTCCCCAGTCGCGGAGGGAACGGACAATCTTGTGCAGAAGCGGATTGTTTGTGTACACAGCTCCGCCTTCTCCCATTGTCATATGATGAGGCGGATAAAAGCTTGATGTGCCGATATCACCAATGGTTCCTGTAAGCTTCTTCTCTCCGTCTATCATATACTCAGAACCAAGTGCATCACAGTTGTCCTCAATCAGCCACAGGTCATGTTTTTTGCAGAAATCGCTTAAAGCCTTAAGGTCAAACGGATTACCCAGGGTGTGAGCCAGCATTACTGCCTTTGTCCTGGAAGAAAGAGCTTCTTCCAGCCTGGTTACGTCAATATTATACTGAGGTACTGTCACATCTACAAATACAGGAACCGCTCCATACTGGATCATTGGCGCCACGGTTGTCGGAAATCCTGCCGCTACTGTAATGACTTCGTCTCCCGGACGCACCTGGCGTTCCTTCAGAAGCGGTGAAGTCAGCGCCATAAAAGCAAGAAGATTGGCTGAAGATCCGGAATTAACCAGAGAACAGAAACGGATTCCCAGGTATTCTGAGAATTTTTTCTCAAACTCATCTGCATATCTGCCTGCTGTCAGCCAGAATTCCAGAGCACTGTCCACAAGATTTACCATTTCTTTTGAATCATAAACTCTGGATGCATAAGGAATTCTGTCTCCCTCTTTAAATGTTTTCTCTTGGTTATGATATTTACGGCAATAATTATCTACGATTCCAAGAATCTGCTCTCTTGCCTGCTGTTCTGTCATATTTTCAAACATATTTTTTCTCCTGTTTTTTATTTTATATCAGCCAGAAACTCCTGGATCTGTCTGTCCATAATTGTGTTTATGTCCTGCCCCGCCTGCCATTCCTTTGTCCACTCCACTGTTTTTTCTACAGCAGTACGAACATCCCAGGCCGGTTTCCAGCCAAAAACACTTTTCATTCGGGAACAGTCAAGTTTCAGAAAATTCGCTTCATGAGGTCCGCCCACAAAATGATTTTCCCAGGTCTGTCCATCCCCCCATGCACGGCAGAAAAGATCTACAAGCTCTCCTGTTGTCACGCAGTCCCTGTCATCCGGTCCTACATTATAATATCCCGAATATCTGCTTTCTTCATACTGCATGGCAGCAATCATAAGATACGCATATAAAGGCTCCAGCACATGCTGAAACGGTCTTGTGGAATGAGGATTTCTTACTGGTATGGGCTTTCCCTCCAGAGCTGCCCGGATACAGTCCGGAATAATTCTGTCTGCAGCAAAATCTCCGCCTCCGATTACATTTCCTGCTCTTGCAGTCGAAACAGCAGGCGCTCCATCCATGAAAAATGAATTTTTATAGCTGTGAGTCACAAGCTCCGAGCATGACTTACTGTTGGAATAAGGGTCAAATCCATCCAATGGATCATCTTCCCGATATCCCCATTCCCATTCCCGGTTGTGGTACACCTTATCAGTTGTCACATTAAGAAATGATCTCACAGAATCGGTCTGACGGATACATTCCAGTATATTTACAGTTCCCATTACATTCGTTTCGTAAGTATATACCGGATTTTTATAAGATTCACGCACAATCGGCTGGGCTGCCAGATGCAGCACTATTTCCGGCCTGTTCTCTCTGAACACTTCCAGAAGTCTGTCCAGATTTCGGATGTCGCCTGTTATACTGTTCATCTGTCTGTCCATGCCTGCCAGCCCAAAGATCGAAGGTTCTGTAGGCGGCTGCAGTGAATATCCGGTAACCTGAGCCCCCATATTCAGAAGCAGGCGGCAAAGCCATGTTCCCTTAAATCCTGTATGTCCTGTTACCAGAACTCTTTTCCCACTGTAAAAGTTGAGATCAAATTTCTTCATATTTTATCTAAACTCCTGTAATCCAATATTAAGAGTATTATACTATTCTTTCATCACAGTGGCAAGAGAGCCCTTTGCTGTTTACTTTATAAAAATATATCTTGCCTGAGCAAAATCCACCTGATCCTCGTCCTGAAGCTGGTACTCTTCATCTCCTTTCAGCATTCTCCCGTTTACTGCAGTGCCGTTTCTGGAATTCAGATCTGCCAGGTAATACTCATCTTCTCTCTTTCGGATCCTTGCATGCATACGACTGACAGTTGGCATCGGAATGACTGCATCTGAAGCATTTGCCAGCTTTCCTACTACCGTCAGCTCCTGTTCCAGATAAATCGTTGCCAGCTCTCCCGGCTCTCTGCTTACAAGAGCAGCCGGTCCCTTTTTCTGCCCGGCAGAAAGAACTACTGTTTCACCACAGATTTCCTCCTGACTGTCCTCCTCTTTTTTCTTTGTTCCAAAAAGCTCTCCTGTAATACTGGTCTCTGTCTTACGGTCTTCCCGGATTGTTTCCGGATCTTTTTTTATATTTTCTTTCTTTCTGATCTGGCCTGACACAGGGCTGCTGTCTGGTTCCTGTTTTATTTTGTTATGCCATTGTGCGGTCTGTTCCTGTTTCCGCTTCTTCTTTTCTGTGATCCACGCTGTAAATGCCCCTGCTCCCAAAGCCATAATTCCGATCCCCAGCACTATTTCTATTGGAAGCTTTGGAATGACTCCCCAAAAACCGGCTGCCAGTACAGCCAGCGCAGCTGCGCCGCCTGCTCCACAGCATAAAATCCAGTTCCATGGAATTCTTTTTTCCTTTTTCCTGTTTTTAATCTCTTCTTTTTTCTGTTCATCCGGAATCACAGCATCTATAATTTCATTCTCCTGTTTCTCTGACAGTATTTCCTGATATTTATCTTCTTTTGGAGAAGCTGCATTTTTATCCGCTTCATCTTCCTTCTGATAAATTGCCTCTTTTACCACCTCAAGCTGAAATCCCGGTTCAAGAGCTTTCCTGTAAATACCATACCCCAGCATCACTGCCTGATTATCCTCATGGTCAAGCTTTGGCAGAATATATTCTGTCAATCCCCGAAGCTGCCCCTGAATTTCTTTTTGATATCCGGGAAGGCAGCAAAAATACACTTTTTTCCTCTCTGCATCCATATAGATGTATTCCGGCTGAAGTACAAGCTGATCCGTATTCATCAGGAATTCGGCCAGCTCTTCCATTACTTTTACAAATCCTTCCAGAATACTCTGAAGATCCTGACTCCGGAATTTTTTATCCTCAAACAGTGTTGCTATGGACTGTTTTGACGTTATGTCATAATAAAACAGCACCTCGCCATCCAGATTCTGCAAATGACATTTCAGTATGGACGGAATCACATTTCCTGTAAGCATACGTACCTGATAAGATGAGGTATCTACTGCCTTTTCTTCCTGCAAAATAAGGTAATTATGACTTACATCTCTCTTATATTCTGTGCGCATTACCTTCCTCCTGCATCTGAAAAAATATCCTCTGCCGCTTTGATCTTACGAATCCATCCTACCGGATCAATGACTCTGGATTTTCCTTCTGCTCTCAGTTTCCAGGAAAATCCTCCAAATTCTGATATGGTGTCTGCCGTATAGCTTACCGTTACCTCTTTTCCATCCTTTATCTGAGTTTTCAGATTTTCAGCCCCAAAAAATCCAATATCCCCCAGCTCCTGACTGCGTTTCCCGGCTGCTTCTCCTGTGTTTCCGCCTTCCCGGTTTCCCTCCATACTTCCGGTAAGTGCGGATTCGCAGGCGGCTGCCGTCAGCCATGCCCGATTATGTACAAAAAAACAAAGATAAAGAATTCCCATGACTGCCACAAGTATCAATGACATCACACAGGCCGCTTCAATGGTAAAGCTTCCTTTTTTAGCTTTTTCCCACAAATATTTTTTTAATGTCATATAAAAATACCTCCTGTATATCCCAGAAACAAAAATGGAATAAAAGGAATTTCTGTTTTGCGGCTTCTGTGAAACACTGTCAGAAGCAGCGCTGATACCACTGCAGACAGAAACAGCCCGCTGCCAAGGGTTCTGAGGTATACTGTTGTATCAGTCATACACCCTAAAGCCAGCATCACCCATCCGTCTCCCATTCCCAAAGCGCCTCCGGTAATCACAGATGCCAAAAGAAAAATCGCTCCAATAACTGCCGGAATCAGAATATCCTGAATTTCTCTTCCTGACATAAAGCTGTAAAGCAGGCCCGTACTGGCATAAATTCCTGTTAAGATCAGGGAAATCTCATGTTTTTTCCAGTCTGTCCATGCACTGCAGCCAAGAAACAGCGTCGTAACAATTTCTTCGAACATTATATACTCCCTCCTCTATCCACAACTGCTGCATGCTCCCATATTATGGACATCCGAAAGCTTTACCAGCCTGACAGTACGCTTCAGCCCGCTGCAGGAGGACTGATTGTGATACCTGTTTCCACTTTTTGTAACATAAACAGTTCCTGCAGGCTTCTGATTTCTGCTGCAGCTTTCACAGGCATAATATTTTTCTCCATACATGTTTCTGGCCGATTTTACACCCGCGCCCGACATTTGCTGCACAACAACATTCAGATATCTGCATCCCGGATTTCTGTGATATACTGTTCCTGAAACAGTTACATATACCATTCTTTCTGCCTGATCTCCATTGTGGGCAAATCTTCTGCTGTCCGCGCCTGTCCAGGCATGTACCTTTACTGTATTGTACATCCGTACTTTTGGGAGAGGAATCACTCCTCCCACCGGAGTGTAAGAGTAAACATCCGGCAAAGTGATCTCTTCCGTTCCTTTTCCATCCAGCACATAGGCATACATACCTGCCTCCTTTGTTTTTTCACATAATGTACGAAGGTGTTCTGTCTGAATCTGATAGATATCCATAAAAGAAATCAGTGTAACCATTCCCAGAAAAAACACCGGCAGCACAAGAGCTGTCTCTACTGCAAAGCTTGCCTTTTTCAGAAAAGAGGCGCAAAGAGATACCTTTCCAGAAAACACTCTGCTTCTCCTGCCCATCGGGGTAAGCAGGTATCTGAAGCGCAACAGAGAACTTATCCTTTCTTTCCTTTTTCTGTCTACCCAGTTCTTATGATCCTTCCCATTTATGAATTTATATGTCTCCTGAAAAAGCATCTTTCTGCACCTCTTTTCTTGTCTTTTTATACATAACTGAATTGCTTTGTTACTGTAAACGTTTTTTTCCTGTTTGCCCGTACATCCACAGAAGCCTCTATTGCTTCTATACAGTGATCCAGACGGAACTCTTTCTGCCCGGTGGTATTTCTGATGCAGCACTCCACCATATCCATTCCTCTCTGAAGCTTATTTCTTTTAGACTGAGATAAAAGAAGTATCTGAAGATACTCTTCGTAGGACATTCCATTTTCATCACTTTTTCTCTGACTGTCCAGCCCCTCCAGAATATGCGCAAGATTATCCAGTGAAAGCTGCCAGTTCCCGGAGTTCTTTACCAGAGGAACTTTTCCCCCATGAAACAGTTCCCTTAAATCTAAAATACTTTCTCCAAAGGACCAACAGAACAGAAGCGCCGCCTCTATGATCACAGCAGCCGGAGGAATCAGAAAGGCAGAGGCGATGGCCAGTGCCAGACCGTGCATCTGCGCTCTCTTTGCAGGATCAGCCATAAGAAAAGCGGCATTTACGCCTTCACGGACAAGAAGCAGTCTCCTTGCAACTGACTTCAGATTTTCTCTGTCACTTGTTTTTCCGCACAGCAGATATTCCGTCTGGTATTTTAATCCTCCGGAAGCAGGATTGGTATAGCAGCCAAGCTTATCCATAAGATACTGCTGAAATAAAAGGCTGGAAGCATAGGAACTGTCTGTTTTTACCGGCTGTGTCATCTCCATTCCTTTTTCAGGATCTCGCCCGGAAAGAAGCTCAGATTTTGACACACAGTTTTCTGAAATCCCTTTTTCTGCCGGAACCACCAGATCAAGAAGGCTCATTTTACGTATTGCCTTTAAGACAGGAATCGGATTTTCTATCTTTTCTTCCGGTTTCCCATCAGAAAGATCTTCGCCTGATGAAATATCTGTGTCTCCACTTTCTGAATTTCCGGACTCTGTCTGCTGCTGAGCTGCCTCCTGACTGTTCTGGGCTGCTGCATTCATTTCTGAATCATAGCTTTCCAGGGATTTGTTTTCCTCTGCCTGCGCTCCGGCCTTCTCTGCATCTTCCACGCGATCCTTTTTTTCCTGAAATTTTTGTATCAGTTTCTGAACCCCCTGACTGCCAAGGGTATCTTTCATGTATGAAACAGCCTGTCTGTAAAACACTTCTCCGTTTTCATCTGTAGCCAGACGATACCCGGACAATCCTCCCTGAACAATAGATAATTTCTGGCTGTTCTGCTTCAGTACCGGTTTCATATAGCTTTCCAGATTATCGTATACAGCAGCAAGGTTTAATGTCCCCGAACTCCCTGATCCATTCAGAAAAAACAGATCGTATTCTTTCAGAAGCTCTCTGTCATACTGACCGAACAGAGAATAAAGCCCTATATCCAGACCGCTTAAAATCTGGGTTCTTGCTGCTGCCATTCTCACAGATTCTATACTGGTACATACCAGGGACAGTAGAAGACTGAGAATCAGCGCCAGAAAAATTGTAATGCTGCCCTTTTTCATAACAGATACCCTCCTTTTCCCAAAATTTCATTTCCTGCTCCCGGATTTATTCCGGACTGTTTCTCAGATTGAATTGCTCTGTTTCGTGATCTTTGAAAGAATATTTTTTACCAGACTGGTCAGCTGCTCCTTAAAAATAATAACCAGACCGATCAGAACCACCAGAATCAGAATAATTTCCACAACACCAACTGCATCCTCTTCTGCGGCAAATCCCTTTGCCAGTTCCCACAGTTTTTTCATGTATTCACCTCCCCGCTCCTGCTTCTTTATCCATAAAAGGACAGAAATGCAGGAATCATAATAATTGCCATTACAACAGCCAGCATCATCACCATAGGCACCAGAAGCTTTGTTGCTGCCGCTTCCCCAAGAACACGGGCCTTTCTTTTCCGTTCATCCCAGGCCTCCAGGGCTTCCTGTTCCAGGATATCCGCCATTCTGCGGCTTCCCTTCTGGAGATTCTGAATCAGTAGTGTGGAAAACGTCTTATATTTCATCTGTCCGCATTTTTCCCCGAACCGTCTGTAAGCCTCGGGTTCTGATACTCCGCTGTCCATTTCATAACAGGCTGCGGCCACAGCCTCATAGGCAAAATGCCGCCTTTTCGTTTTTCTGCGCTCATAATCATCAGCCATTTTCCGAAATGCGCTTCTTGCTGTCATTCCTGCCTGGATTAAAAGAGCAAACTTCATCACCATTCCCGGATAATCCATAAGAAGCTGTTCCGCACGTCTGGCTTCCTCTTCCTGTTTTTCCCTTGTGCTTTTCAGCAGAACCACAAAGGCAGCAAACAGTCCCAGGGATGCCAGAAGCTCTCCTGTATGTTCTTTTGGACGCTCCCATTCCAACCGATGTCCCTTCCACTCTGAAGGCAGATAATAGTAATCCGGGTCCTGTTTTTGCTGATTATACTGATCCAGCATTTCCTGAAATTCTTTCTGTCGTATACTTTCAGGAGATTCCTTTTCCGAAACGGTTTCTTCCTGCTCTTCCGTTTCTTTTTCCGGAACCTGGATTTTCAGAGCTTCGCTTTCCTCTCCGTCCACCGAAATCAGATACTCTTTTTCATATGAGCCTGTCTCCTCACGGGGAATTCTGTATGTATCCGGCTGTACTGTTCCTCCTTCCCCGGTCATTGTCACAGCCATTCCAAGGAAGTTCCCGCACACAGCAACTGCCAGAAACAAACGGACTCCTTTTTTATCTCCCAACGCGTCCAGATGAATCCATCCGGCCTTACTGATCAGGACTGTCCCAAAAGCCAGAATAAATATTACAATATGCACCCACATAAGCTACTCCTGTACTTTTTTCCACAATCTTTTCCTGTTTATACTTCAATATCCACAATTCTTTTCCCCAGCCAGTAGGAAAGTCCATAGATTCCCAGGCAGACTGTCATTGCGCATACGCCAAACGGATTCCCGTACAGAACCTCCAGAAAGCCCGGAGAAGTAAGCTGCAGATACAGTATAATTCCCGCAGGCATCAGACTCATGATCATCTGTTCTGCCTTTTTTGCAGAAAGAGTTGTCTCTATTTCCTTTCTGACATCAATTTTATCTCCAAGCATTCTGGCTGATGTCTGAATGATCTTGTCCATATCGCCGCCGGAACGCTTTGCCGTGCTGAAAACAGCGGCAAAATTTTCAATGTCCTCAATTCCGCTTCTTTCACCAAGTCCAAGAAACAATTCTTCTACGGGAACGCTGACTTTCTTCCGGCTTTCAATATAATGGAATTCACGGACAATATCAGCTTCCGGAGGATACAGCCGCTCCATATCCTTCATACATGCTGTCACGGCATTCTCCACAGAATAACCTGCCTGCACTGCAACACTCAGAGAATTCAGGGCATCTTTAAACTGATAATTCAAAGACCTCTTCCTCTCCCTGATGTGCTGTCTTTTTTTCCATTTTAAAAACAGCACTGCTGCCGGCACAGCCGCGATCATGCACCACCAGTTCTGATAAAACAGATAATCCACTGCCCCGCACAAAGCTGTACTCTGAAAAAGATATTTAGCGACTTCTTTTTTTGTATAATGATATTCCTCATAATTCTGCTTTGTTTTGTCCTGATTCATATTTCCACCCCTGCCCGCGCCAGCTTTTCCCGGTTCAAAAGCTCTGACACCTGTACAAGCCCCAGATCTTCCTCCCTCCGAAAAAGAGTCCGCGTTATAATCTCATTTTTTTCATAGCCACAAACTTCTGTAATCTCCAGTACTTTTCTTGTTTTGTCCCTCATTCGGCCCAGATGGATCAGAATATCCACCCCCGAGGCAATCTGTCTCCGTATTGCCTCCAGCGGCAGATCCACCCCCATAAGCGTCATTGTTTCCAGACGGCTGAGCATGTCTCTGGCAGAATTTGCATGAGCTGTGCTGAGACTGCCTTCATGCCCGGTATTCAGAGCCTGAAGCATATCCACTGCCTCACCTCCTCTTACCTCCCCTACCACGATTCTGTCCGGCCGCATCCGGAGGGCTGTTTTTATCAGATCCCGGATACTGACCGATACCGCACCTTCCATATTTGCCATTTTTGCCTCCAGCCGGACCAGATTTTCCACGCCCTGAATTTTCAGTTCCGCGTTATCCTCAATAGTGATGATCCGCTCATCTTCAGGAATATAATCAGACAAAGCTCCAAGAAACGTAGTTTTGCCGCTTCCTGTACCACCGCCTATGACTATAGAATACCTGGCCCTTACCAGAGCTTTCAGAAACCGGGCACATTCACAGGTAAGACTTCCAAGCGCGATCAGTCTGTCCATTGTAATGGGAGTGTCCGGAAATCTTCTTATGGTAAGAATAGGACCGTTCAGCGCCACCGGGCTGATCACTGCATTTACTCTGGCTCCGTTCTCCAGTCGGGCATCCACAATCGGCATGGATTCATTGATCACTCGGTTGCACCGTCCTGCAATCTGCTGGATCACATCCTCAAGCTTTTCCCGGGAGGTAAAGCTTTTATCCCATTTCCCAAGCCGTCCTCCCCGCTCCACAAAGATCGCATCCGGACCGTTTACCATAATCTCTGTTACTGTTTCATCCTCGATCAGTTCCTGAAGTACATCCAGCTTGCGCACCGAATAAAACAGTTCCTGCCTGAGCTGAAGCTTTTCATTCAGAGATATATACGAATCCCTCATACGGTTCAGGATAAGCTGGTCAATCTCATCCAGTATCTCTCTGTCAGTCATTTCTCTGGACATATCCAGTTTTTCCATCAGAAGATCTCGGATCGCCTGAAAAGTCTCCCTGTTCATATGTTTTCCTTTCTTATCAGTTCTTTTACGTACTCTCCCAGCTGACTCCATGGAAGCTGCTCTACATATGCCCCGTTTCCGGAAATACTTTCGTGAAACGGAAGCTTCATTCTTACCGTTTTTGCCAGCACCTGAGGATAATCCAGCACTCGCAGCAGATTTTCAAACTGTATGATCTTACATTCTGAAAGTCCGTCTGAACACACTGGCATATAAATCCTTTTGCAAAGATCCAGCAGCTGAAACACCTCGTCAATCCCATTTCCTATATCCAGAATAAGCACCTCATAAGAACTGTGCAGAACAATTTCCTGGATCAGACAGACCCAATCCTGCCAGGGAGTTCCTCTGATATCCATAGGAGACTGAACCGGAGGAACAAAGTCAAGCTGCCCTACTGTCTCAACCATACTGTTCAGCCTGACTGTCAGATTATGATCCCCCTGGCGCACAAAATACAGAAGGTCACTTAATGTTCCTGTAAAGCTCTTTCCAAACAGTTCTTCAAATCCCGAATATTCTTCCAGATTCAGATACAAAACAGGTTTTTCCCTGGCAGCAAGCTGACCCAGAGTAAGAGCAAAAGAAGTTTTCAGGCAGCGTCCTACTGGAGAATAAACGCCCAGTATCTGTGTGGCTTTTTTCAGAACAGGAGACTGCACGGGCAGCACTGATCTCTCCTCTCCGTAACAGGCCATAACCTCTCTTACTATCTGGGCAGAGGACTGGTACTTGTAAACACCCGCATAGGCGCCCAGCTCCGGAGACTTAATGCCTTCTGTAAGGACGATCAGCTTTCCCACATCCAGCTCCCGTACCTCCCGGCACACAGCTGCCTCTGAGATCAGAAGGATCTCGATTCTGTTCTGCTCTGCAAAAGCCAGCAGACTCTTCACTCCGGTAAATGCCTGTACCTCAAAAGTAAGATTCTGCTTTCTGTTCAGATACTCCATAAAGTTTTTGGCATATTCAGCCTCCGTGTCGCAAACCGCAAAAATCTGTTTTTTCAATATATACCTCCTGCATAAAGCATCACACTCATAAAAACAGGAATTGTAAAGTGAAAGTTTTCCAATGCGAATCCTCTGTGATAATAGGGTTTCCTGATCCCTGTTCTCAGATAATCTTCCAGATATGAGGTCAGATAGCGCAGTCTTTCTGCAGGATTTCCGCAGAATATCAGAATCGCCAGAGATATGACGGCTCCCGCCAGAAAAGAAAATTCAATACAGCGCCAGATATCATGCGCCCCCATAATTCCTCCAAGAGCACAAAATAATTTTATATCGCCCGGTCCCAGCATCCTGAACACAAACAGCCATCCAAGAGCCGCCGCCGGAATCGTTACACCAAGAAAAAATTCATATGGACCGTTTCCATTTCTGCTGAAGCAAAACAGAAAACCTGTCAGAAGAGAACAAAGGATCCAGCCATTGCTGATCCGCATGCTGGAAATATCCATTACAACACCAACCCCGGCAATTGTCAGCACTAACATTCCTTTTACAGTAATTCAGTTCCTTCCCCCTTTCTCTCTGCTGTTATTCTTTTTCATAAACAGTAAACGGGTACTTATAAAAATAATAAAATGGGATAAATCCGTCTGACCAGACGGCAGGAATACCAGAAGATTTCTGGTGAGTCTTATTATAGTTCTTTCAAGCCTGTCTGTCCACAAAATTCGTTCATCAAATTCCGACAGGAAAATTTGCGTTTTCTGTTGTAAAACACCCTTCTTTTCATCCCCCATTCCGTCACTCTTTTTTAATTGAATATTTATTCTTATATGTTGCATATTTATTTATTTTTATGTATAATATCTATATTTCCATGTGAATATATACATGAATTGTTCACAACTAATTATCGAAGCCTGATCAGCAGAATCAGCAATATACAAATATTAAAAAAGGGCAGTTCCTGTTTCGTCCTTATACCGTAACAGACAGAACTCTGTGCACTTTTTCCATTTGCTTATTTACAGCAGCTATATAACCCATACAAGGAGAGATAAATATGGAAGCAAGCATAAAAAAAATAGAAGATATGTCGCTGAATGCATGGCCTTCCCATAAAATGGAACTTTATGACGGATGGATTCTCCGTTTTTCTTATTTTTATACACACAGAACCAACAGTGTGGAACAGTTTGGAACCTCCACATTGCCCTGGCGGGAAAAAATTCCTTACTGTGAAAATGTTTACAAACGACTGGGAACCCCTGCAATTTTTAAGATCAGCCCGCTGGTTTCTCCTGACTTTGATTACACACTGGAAAATCGTGGGTATGAAATCCAGCATACAACAGACGTAATGACCCTGAGTCTGGACGATGCCCGGCTGACTTCCGCCTTTAATGACGTACAGTTCACAGAAACCATTCCTGATTCATGGATCTTCAGCCTTTTTAACCTGAAAAAAATGACAGATCCCGTTCACAGGGAGGTAGTTCCGTCCATGTACCATGCAATTCCCAAGGAAACTCTGTGCGCCTCTGTTCAGAAAAACGGAAAAATCATCGCCACCGGACTTGGAATACTGGACCGGGATTATATTGGGATTTATGCAATTCACGTAAAAGAAGAATTCAGAGGACAGGGTCTGGCCCGCCAGATCTGCACAGGGCTTCTGAAGGAAGGAAAAAAACGCGGAGCAGAGAATGCCTATCTCCAGGTAGTACATGGAAATGCCCCTGCCCGGAGTCTTTATACCTCTCTGGGATTCCATGACCTGTATACCTACTGGTTCCGTGTACAGCCTGTATAACAGCAGGCTCCGATCATATCAAACAGTCTGTTCCTGTAATAACAGAACAGGACGCAGTATCAATACCACGTCCTGTATGGGGAATCGAATATGTAATTTTTGGTCAAAAAATTTCTCCTGCGTACCTTATACAGTTCTCTTTTCCAGTACAGCGGAAGAGCTGTGTCCTGCCACCATAGAGGTCAGAGGACTGAAATACAGAAGGCAGGTCAGTACACAGTAGATCGGAGTCATAATTGCAAACTGAACAAGTCTTCCCGGCATGATCGCATAAAAATTATATCCAAGCATAAGCACCAGTCCGGCCGTTGTCAGACACAGAGAGCTGATCACTCCTGTAATGACAATAGAAACCGAAATCCCTACGGTCTTCGCCTTTCTGGATTTGCTTAAATAAAATTTTCTGAAAAGGGCCGGAAGAACGCCCCAGAGAATGGATGCCAGTGTAATAAACGGATTCACCGCATAGCCTTTCAGAAAGCATCCTACAATATCTGCGCACAGTCCGCAGATTCCGCCGGCAACCGGTCCCATCCACAGTCCGGCAAGCACGGTACATACGGTTCCCACAGTAATACGATATGGGCCCAGATCCAGTACCAGAACCCTTGTAAGTACCAGCTGCATGGCTACCAGAAGCGCCATAAAAACAAGATTTTTTACATTCCAGACAGATTTTGTGCTGTTTTTCTGCATAATAAAAACACCTCCATAATGTTATCATAAATAATATTCCCTCCACATTATGAGATGTTCTCATATGTAGCAACGGGTGCGGAAAATATATCGTAAGCTTTTTCTGTCATCAGCTTTTCGTTTCACGGCGACTCCCCAGCCAGTGAACACTTAACGCATAAATTCCTACTTCGCTATTATTTATTTATCCACAGTATAACACACTTTACAGATATTTCAACATTTTTCTGTTATAATATTAACACTCTATAACTGAATAAAAGTTACTGTTCAATTCGTTCACAGCAACTTGATCTATGAACAGTAATGAATAAAATACAGTTTTTTTACCATACTATCTCTCAAAACCATTGCCAACAGCATAAAGGAGGGGTATGATGGAACACAGAAAACTTTCGGATCACAGTTCTGTAAAAAAAACTGAAGATCCTTATCATGTATATTACGAAAATTACCTGGACACCAATGCCTGTACCGAATGTACAGGGCTGATGCCCAATGCTGCCCACAGCAGAGAGGAATGGGATGCCTACCGGGAAATCTTTGATTTCACCGCCAAGCCTCCGGCTGCGGACAGCACAGAGAAACCTCTGTCCGCAAAAGACAGCCTGCAGGAAACGTCCGGTAATTGATCATACTGGAGGACATTCATGAAAAAACTATCAGCTGCTCTTCTCTGCACAACACTTCTTTTTGCCGTTTCCGGCTGTATTCCGTCTGAGACTTCTGACGGACCAGTTTCTTCTGACAAGCCGGAAATCCAGGCTGATGCTTCACAGAATCCCCGGGTATATATGGATGAGATCCGGGGAACTGTAAAGGATTTTACAGGAAGCCGCCTTACCCTCTGCCAAAAGTCAGATACCTACAGCTTTGACATCTCACAGGCAGAGCTTGAATGTAAGGAAGGACTTCTGGCCGGGGCTGACGTCTGCGTGATCTATGAAGGTCAGCTTAACACCACTGATACCAGTTCTGTCAAAGTCCTGAAGGTGGCAGATGCCTACCATGACAGAGCGGAACTGAAAGAAAAAAAGACCTACGGGCAGGTTCAGGGACTTACAGAAAATACCATTACCCTGAAATCAAAAAGCGGCAAAACTGCCACTTATCCTGTTACCGGAACAGAACAGTATTATCAAAACGGAATCCGTCCCGGAGGCTGGGTCTATCTTCATTACAGGGGAGATTTTGGCCAGGGTACCTCAGAAAATCCAAATATTCTGGACGCTTCACAGCTGAAGGTGCTCAGCGTCTCCGATATTGATCCCCTGAAAGTACCTGAACCTACTCCCACTCCGCCGCCTCAGCCGGATACTCCTGTTCCCCAGGAAAAACAGCTTCGCACCGTGATCCGCTCTGTAAATATGAACACACTTCAGGTATCGCCTGACAATTCCGACACTGTACTGAAGCTTGACATGTCTTCTGTCCCCTGTCACTTCAGCGGAGGAATTGCAGCAGGAGCTCATGCGAATATTACCTACACAGGAGAATTCAACGGAACCACTCTGGATGGCATAACTGTACTGGGAATTACAGGCGAAATACCGGAACAGGCCAACAAACACTCCATTTCATCTGCAGTCTCAGGCGAGATCATCGGATCCACTGCCAATACCATTACGATTATGAGCCCAGATGGAATCAGTCTTACTTTTTTTACCGATACAGCCCAGAACTCCTCTACAGGAGGGCTGCTTACCGGAAGCAGCGTAAAGCTTACTTTTGATCCGGCAGAATCCCGGAACACCAACATTTATACCTGTATCAAAATCGAGGATGCCTGAACCGGGTTTTTATTTCATTTTCACCCTGTCTCAGCCAGTTCTCCAGATTATCGCTGTCTCCCAGAACTGACCGAAAGGCAGTATACTCATCAACAATTCCGTTTCCATGCATTACCATGTAGGCGCCGGCGTCGCTTCCCAGAGCCACCTGCGCCTTTTTCTGAAATGCAAGAAAAAGATTTTCTTCTGCTTTTCTGATAATAGGCATAAGAACCCTGTCCTCATATCGTCCGCATCCTCTGAGATTTCTCACAGTCACAAGGGTGGGGACCCAGACTGTACGGCTGTCTGCCAGCATGGAAATACATTCCTCATCCATATAATTCCCATGCTCCAGGCTGTCTACTCCGGCTTCTATTGCTGCCTGGACTCCATATACTCCATTGGTGTGGCTCATAACGGCAAAGCCTTCTTCATGTGCAATATGCACCATCTCACAAACCTCTTTTTTATCCAGAGGTGTACCGGTCACCTTTCCCTGATCTGCAAAATCCAGAAGTCCGGTAGTCATGATCTTAATAAAATCAGCGCCCTGCCTTCCGGCTTCCAGAACAAGACTGTGAAATTCTTTTAAATCCGTAAAGCTTTTTCCCACAATACTTCCATAATGTCCTGCCTTGTGTATGGCAAAAGCAGAGGTACGATAGTCGATATCGTACTCCGGCGCCAGCTTCCGGGCCAGAACGGAAGCCCCGTAAGGATCTCCTCCGTCTCTGACAAAGCTTATTCCTGCCTTTTTGTAAGCTTCCAGATGCTCTCTGATTATTTTTTCGTCTGCTCCGTCTTTATGACATTTTACAGCTTCCCGGTAATTGATCCCGTCCATAAAAATATGAGCATGACATTCTCCAAACATTTTCTTTCATCTCCTGCTGAATGTGTGTGTTATAGTTTATTTCTCAAAAAATTTTCTGATCTCTGCCTCACCGGCATTTACTGAACCCTGGGCAAAAAACGGCCTTCCGCCGCCTCGCCCGTTTAAAGCCTGATTCATCTCTTTTATAAACTGCCTGAGATCTCCGTCCTTTTCCCCCACAGCATATTTATAGCTTCCATCCGGATTCTCTGAAAAAACAGCGCAGCGGCCCTTGCATTTCTGCATCACAGCATCTGCCATTTTACGCACACTGCCTGCATCCATCCCCTGATGAAATAAAAGTACATTTCCAGCGCCCTCCCATCTCTTTGCCTCTGTATCACACAGTTCCTGTTCCAGACGGAGGAGCCGGCCTTTCAGACGGTAATTTTCCTCCTGAAGCCGTTCTACTGCCCGGGCTGTTTCTGTGGCTTTTGCCGATAATTTCACAGAAACCTGACGGTTCTGCTCATTTACCATATTCAGATAGTCCAGAACTCTTTTTCCGCTTATCATAGTAACTCTCACACCCTCACGGAAATTTTCCACACTGAGGATTTTGACCATTCCGATCTCTCCTGTATGAGTCACATGAGTTCCGCAGCAAGCGCAGAGATCGGCTCCCGGAAAACGTACCAGACGGATCTTTCCTGTCAGCTCCTTTTTACTTCTGTAG
>NZ_HF999007.1:0-511 GCF_000433815.1 Blautia sp. CAG:257 | reverse complement strand
CGTCCGTCGAGCCACCCGTTTTACGGGTGGGGGCGACTGCTAATTAGCCTGCAGTAGGAAAAAATTATTTGATATGCTTTTTGATTGCTTCAAAGCTTTCAGAACTGATGACATGTTCTATCTTGCATGCATCCTGTGAGGCAATATCTGGATCAACCCCCAGATGTTCCAGCCAGGAAGAAAGAAGAACATGGCGTTCATAAATCTGTGT
Organism: Blautia sp. CAG:257; assembly: GCF_000433815.1. Classification (NCBI taxonomy): domain Bacteria; kingdom Bacillati; phylum Bacillota; class Clostridia; order Lachnospirales; family Lachnospiraceae; genus Blautia; species Blautia sp. CAG:257. The sequence goes on along the minus strand of NZ_HF999007.1, from coordinate 300 downwards.
AGCTATTTCTTTTCCGGATTCAGTTAAATTGATATATCCTTCCGGAGATACTGTGATATGTCCGCTTGTGCGCAGCTTCTTCATAGCTACACTTACGCTGGGCTTTTTAAAATCTAATTCTGTAGCGATGTCCACAGAACGAACAACAGGACGTTTTTTGCTCAATATTAAAATAGTTTCCAGATAGTTTTCACCAGACGGATTTATATACATAGATTGTCACCTCTTATATCATTCAGAATCTTTTATAAAAATTGTATAGTTATTGTATCATAATTCGTGGTATTCAGCCAGATATAT
>NZ_HF999006.1:17510-26525 GCF_000433815.1 Blautia sp. CAG:257 | reverse complement strand
ATACATCTGCTTAATGTCTTAACTAAATGACATTGCCTCTTCCGGCAGGGAGAGGGGATTTTTCCTGTCCGATTGCTCTTGACAGTGCAGGCTTTTGTATACTAGAATGTGTGAGTATGTTATGAGTTTGTATGAATAGAAAACAGGAGGCTTAAACGTGTCCAAGTATGCGAAAGAGATAGAAAAAAGAAGAACCTTTGCCATTATTTCCCACCCGGATGCCGGTAAGACAACACTGACAGAAAAATTCCTTCTTTATGGAGGCGCTATCAATCTGGCAGGAAGCGTAAAGGGAAAGGCAACTGCCCGCCATGCGGTATCTGACTGGATGGAGATCGAGAAGGAGAGAGGTATTTCCGTAACCTCCTCTGTGCTTCAGTTCCATTATGACGGCTACTGTATCAATATTCTGGATACACCGGGACATCAGGATTTCTCGGAGGATACCTACCGTACCCTGATGGCAGCAGATTCCGCCGTCATGGTCATTGACGGAAGCAAGGGTGTGGAGGCGCAGACAAGAAAGCTGTTCAAGGTCTGTGTAATGCGCCACATTCCGATTTTTACATTTATCAACAAAATGGACAGAGACGCAAACGATACCTTTGATCTTCTGGATGAGATCGAAAAGGAACTGGGAATTGCGACCTGCCCTATTAACTGGCCTATTGGTTCCGGAAAAAAATTCCGCGGCGTTTATGACAGAAACACCCATAAGGTGCTGACCTTTTCCGATACACAAAAAGGAACAAAAGAGGGAATCATTGAGGAGATCGACATTGATGACGCCCGTCTTGATGAAATCGTAGATCCTGATCAGAAGGAACAGCTGATGGAAGAAATCGAGCTTCTTGACGGAGCAAGCGCAGATTTTGATCAGGAGCTGGTAAGTAAAGGTGAGCTGACTCCGGTATTTTTCGGATCTGCGCTGACAAACTTTGGTGTGGAGACTTTTCTGGAGCACTTCCTGTCCATGACAACCTCTCCACTTCCGCGTATTGCAGATGAGGAAGAGATTGATCCTATGTCTGACGATTTTTCTGCCTTTGTGTTTAAGATCCAGGCAAATATGAACAAGGCTCATCGTGACAGAATTGCCTTTATGCGTATCTGTTCCGGCAAGTTTGACGCTTCCCAGGAGGTATATCATGTACAGGGAGACAAAAAAATGCGCCTTCTGCAGCCACAGCAGATGATGGCAGAATCCCGTCATGTGGTTGACGAGGCATATGCAGGAGATATTATCGGTGTATTTGACCCGGGCATTTTTTCCATTGGAGATACCATCTGTTCACCGGGAAGAAAGTTTGCCTTTGAGGGAATCCCTACCTTTGCGCCGGAACATTTTGCCCGTGTCCGTCAGATTGATACCATGAAAAGAAAGCAGTTTGTAAAAGGAATCAATCAGATTGCCCAGGAGGGTGCCATTCAGATCTTCCAGGAGTTTAATACAGGAATGGAAGAGATCATTGTGGGCGTTGTGGGTGTCCTGCAGTTTGATGTTCTGAAATACCGCCTGGAAAATGAATATAATGTAGAGATCCGTCTGGAAAATCTTCCTTATGAGCATATCCGGTGGATCGCCAATAAGGATGAAGTGGATGTGGCAAAGATCACAGGAACCTCAGATATGAAAAAGGTAACAGACCTGAAAGGAAATCCTCTGCTTCTGTTTGTAAATGCATGGAGCGTGGGCATGACTCAGGACCGGAATCCGGATCTTGTACTGACAGAGTTCAGTAAATAAAAACTTTATCAGAAGAACCGATACAAAATGAAATAAATAATAAATGCTTTTATTTTCTGTAAAAATTTGATATACTAAGCTTATTAACAGGGACAGAGGAAACATGAAAAAGTCTGTTCCTTAACCGGAGTATCTGATTCTGAATCCTTAGGAGGAGTTATTATGGCAGAAAAAAGAACAACCTATAAAATACAGGATGTAGGAGGTATCGGTGAAGTAAAGATCGCAGATGAAGTGGTGACGATCATTGCGGCACTTGCGGCTACAGAGGTTGAGGGCGTTGCATCCATGGGCGGAAACATCACAAATGAACTGGTAAGCAAGCTTGGAATGAAGAACCTGTCCAAGGGCGTAAAGGTTACTGTTCTGGAGGGCGTTGTCACAGTGGATCTGACACTGAATATTGATTTCGGAAAAAATATTCTGGACGTCAGCCGGAAGGTTCAGGACAAGGTAAAGACATCTATTGAGAATATGACAGGCCTTGAGGTTGCAGATGTAAATATCCGCATTGCTGGTGTAGATATGGAGAACGAAAAAGGAAAGTAACCCTTTCCTTTTTTCTATATGAGGAGGAATTATGCGAAGACACGAACAGAGAGAACATATTTTCAAACTGCTGTTTATGACACAGTTTAATGAAGAGGGAGAAATGCCGGAGCAGCTTTCTCTTTACTTTGACAGTCTGGAGGAGCTGACAGAAGAAGAGCAGGCTGTCATGAAGAAGAAATACGATGATATTCTTGCGCATATTGAAGAGATCGATCAGGAATTAAATGAATACAGCCAGGGATGGAAAACAAGCAGAATGAACAGGGTTGACCTGACTGCTCTCCGTCTTGCTTTTTATGAGATGAAATTCGATGAGGAGATTCCGGTAGGAGTTGCCATCAACGAGGCAGTAGAGCTTGCCAAGCTTTTCGGCGGAGAAGACTCCGGTTCCTTTGTAAACGGAATCCTTGGAAAGATCGCAAGCGGAAAGAAAGAGGGCGGTCCTGTGCGCAGAACACATCGTCCTTCCCACCAGGCAAAGATCATTATCAGATCCAGCAAAAATCAGAAAAAAAAGGAACAGCCGTCATCTGAAGAAAGCAAGAACTGAAAATGAAAAGAGTTTATTCCGTAGGTCAGGTCAACCGCTATGTAAAAAATATGTTCCTTCAGGATTTTGTCCTGAAAAAGGTATATGTAAAGGGTGAGGTTTCCAACTGTAAATATCACCCAAGCGGACATATTTATTTTTCTCTGAAAGATGAGACAGGAGTTCTTTCCTGCGTGATGTTTGCCGGACACAGGCGCGGACTGGCATTCCGCATGAAAGACGGAGATCAGGTGGTAGTGGGCGGAGCTGTGGACGTTTACGAGAGGGACGGACGTTATCAGCTTTATGCAAAGGAGATCACCCAGGAAGGAGAAGGCGTTCTGTACGAACGTTTTCTTGCTTTGAAAAGAGAACTGGAAGAAATGGGAATGTTTGCCCAGGAATATAAACAGCCCATTCCGAAATTTATCCGAAGACTGGGTGTGGTAACTGCGCCTGCAGGAGCGGCCATACAGGATATCCGCAATATTTCTCTGAGAAGAAATCCGTATGTTCAGATCATCCTCTATCCGGCACTGGTACAGGGAGAAGGAGCTGCGGACAGTATTGTAAAGGGTATCCGTATGCTGGATGAAGCCGGCGTGGATGTAATGATCGTTGGAAGAGGCGGAGGTTCCATAGAGGATCTCTGGGCCTTTAATGAAGAAAAAGTAGCCCGCGCTATTTTTGACTGCAGAACGCCTGTGATCTCCGCGGTAGGACATGAAACAGATTTTACCATTGCGGATTTTGTGGCGGATCTGAGAGCGCCTACACCGTCAGCGGCAGCAGAGCTGGCTGTGGCTCAGTATGGGAAGCTGGTTGAGAATACCGCCGGTTTCCGTGAGCGTCTGAACCGGGGGATGAATGCAAAGCTGAATCTGGAGCGTTTACGTCTGGATCAGCTTCAGATGAGATTTCAGTATTTAAGTCCGGAAAGCAGGCTGAGAGAAAGAAGACAGCTTCTTCTGGATTATGAGGATGCCCTCAGAGACGGGATGAAGTGGAAGCTTCAGGAAAAACGTCATGTGCTGGGGCTTTATCTGGAACGCTATAAAGGACTTTCGCCCCTTGGCAAGCTCAGCCAGGGCTACGCTTTTGTGGCGGACAGCCGGGGCAGGGCAGTCAAAACAACTGCGGGCATAAAGCCGGGAGACCGGATGGAAATTTCTGTGACAGACGGTGTGATCGAAGCTGAGGTTACAGGAATCAGAAAGGAAACATGGGAAACATGACAGAGACGATTAACCAGGAAACGGATCTCCAAAAAGAGAAGACCCTGGAGGAAGCCTTTGAAAAGCTGGGAGAACTGGCAGAAAGGCTGGAGGACAGCGAGACCTCTCTGGAAGATTCGTTCCGCTTTTATAAAGAAGGAATGGAGCTTTTAAAATACTGCAGCGAAAAGCTGGACACAGTAGAAAAAAAGATGCTCCAGATGGATGAAGATGGAACATTACGGGAATTTTAAGGATGAACTGAAAAAACGGACGGATCATGCGGAAAAAGTGATCCGCCGCTGGCTTCCAGAAGAAAAAGGTTTTGCCAGAACCATGGCAGAGACAATGAATTACAGTATGTGTGCAGGAGGCAAGCGTCTGCGCCCGGTACTTCTTCTGGAGTGCTGCCGGCTTTTTGACGGAGACGAGGCTCTGGCAGAGCCTTTTATGGCAGGAATCGAGATGATTCATACGCATTCTCTGATCCATGATGATCTTCCGGCAATTGATAATGATGATTACAGGAGAGGGCGTCTGACTGCTCACAGGGTATATGGGGAAGCCATGGGGATCCTGGGAGGGGCAGCTCTTTTAAATTATGCCTATGAAACCATGTTCCGGGCTTTTGATCATGCTCCGGGAGATGCGCGTGTGATACAGGCTCTTCGGATTATGGCAGAAAAGACTGGGATCTACGGTATGCTGGGCGGCCAGAGTGTGGATGTGGAAAATGACGGCAAGCCTTTAAGCAAGGAAATGCTGGATTATATTTACAAACACAAAACCTCAGCTCTTCTGGAAGCCTCCATGATGGCAGGAGCAGTTCTGGGCGGCGCAGATGAACAGGAGCTTGCTCTTGTAGAAAGCGCTGCGTCAGATATCGGACTGGCTTTTCAGATCCGGGATGATATTCTTGATGTGACATCTACAAGCGAAGAGCTTGGCAAGCCGGTTCACAGTGACGAAAAGAACAATAAGATTACATATGTGACACTTTTCGGTACAGAGGAGGCGTCCCGACAGGTAGAAGCGCTTTCTGAAAGCGCGGTTTCTTCTCTGGAAAAGCTGAACAGAAAAAATGAATTCCTGACGGCTCTGGTCAGGGAAATGGCAGGGCGCAGGAAGTAAGAGAGGGACACGAAGGATGTTGGAAAAGATCAATAAGCCCAATGATATTCACAAGATCGCGCTGGCGGATTTTCCGCTTCTGGCAGAAGAGATCAGACAGTTTTTAATAGAATCGGTCAGCCGTACAGGAGGACATCTTGCGTCAAATCTGGGAGCTGTGGAGCTGACGCTTGCCCTTCATAATGTGCTGGATCTTCCTCAGGACCGGATCATCTGGGACGTGGGACATCAGGCATATACCCATAAGATCCTGACCGGAAGAAAGGACGGCTTTGCAAAACTCAGGCAGGAAGGCGGCATGAGCGGTTTTCCAAAAAGAAAAGAAAGCGACTGTGACGCTTTTGACGCAGGTCATAGCTCCAATTCTATTTCTGCAGGTCTGGGATACGTAAGAGCCAGAGATCTTCTGGGACAGAATTACCGGGTAGTATCTGTGATCGGCGACGGCGCTCTGACAGGCGGAATGGCTTATGAGGCCATGAACAATGCGGCAGGGCTGAAAACGAATTTTATTATTGTGCTCAATGACAATAATATGTCCATATCAAAAAACGTAGGAGGAATGTCTTCCTATTTAAGTGCGCTGCGCACAGCAGAGTCCTATACCGGAATGAAGATCAATGTGACAAAAACACTGAAAAAAGTGCCGAAAATAGGACCGGCTATTGTGGACACCATGCGGAAAACAAAAAGCAGCATCAAGCAGCTGATCATTCCGGGCATGCTGTTTGAAAATATGGGAATCACTTACCTGGGGCTGGTTGACGGACATAATATGCGCCAGATGATGCGTCTGTTTAATGAGGCAAAACGGGTAGAAGGACCGGTGATCGTTCATGTACTTACAGAAAAAGGCAGAGGCTATACGCCCGCCTGTGTTCACCCGGACCGTTTTCACGGTACAGGTCCTTTTGACATAAAAACAGGAAAGCCTTTGTCAGCAAAGAAAAGCCTTACCTATACAGATGTTTTTTCGGATACAGTGACAGCTCTTGGCAAAGAGCAGAAAAAGCTGGTTTGTATTACTGCGGCTATGCGGGAAGGAACCGGGCTTAAAAGATTTGCAAAGGAATTTCCGGACCGGTTTTTTGATGTGGGAATTGCAGAGGAGCATGCAGTGTCATTTGCAGCAGGCCTTGCTCTGGGTGGAATGATTCCGGTAGTGGCTATTTATTCCTCCTTTTTGCAGAGAGCAGTGGATCAGATCGTGCATGACGTGTGCATGCAGAACCTGCATGTGATTTTTGCCATTGACCGGGCGGGACTTGTAGGCGCTGACGGGGAAACCCATCAGGGATGCTTTGATCTGTCTTATCTGACTATGATACCCAATATGACAGTGATGGCTCCGAAAAATGCCTGGGAACTGTCAAAAATGCTGGAATTTTCCGCATATATGGCAGGTCCCTGCGCGATCCGTTATCCCAGAGGAGGCGCATATCAGGGGCTGGAAGAGTTTCAGAGTCCTGTCCAGTATGGAAAAAGCGAGATTCTTTACCGGGGAGAAAAAACAGCGATTTTATCAGTGGGAAGCATGACTGCAGTATGTGAGCAGGTGTACAGAGAAATGAAAGCCAAGGGAGAGGATCCAACGTTTGTAAACGCAAGGTTTGTCAAGCCTCTGGACACCGGGCTTCTGGATGAGCTGGCAAAGGATCACAGCCTTTTTGTAACAGTAGAGGAAAATGTAAAAAGCGGCGGTTTTGGCGAACATGTGGCAGCTTATATGGAAGCCTGCCATCCGGAAACACGGGTACTTCCCATTGCCATCTGGAACCGCTTTGTGGAGCATGGAGAGGTGGACAGCCTGAGAGCTAAGATCGGTCTGTCTCCGGCAGAAATCTTCAGCGCCATAGAAAATGAATTAGAGGAAGAAAAAACAGCAGAGGACGGGTATAAGGAGCAGAAATGAAGAAACGACTTGACCTTTTGATGGTGGAGCGGGCCCTGGCGCCATCCAGAGAAAAAGCAAAGGCATATATTATGTCCGGGGATGTGTATGTGGACGGACAGAAAGAAGACAAGGCAGGAACCATGTTTCAGGAGACGGTTAAGATCGAGGTAAGGGGAAATACCCTTCCTTATGTAAGCCGCGGAGGGCTGAAACTGGAAAAGGCCATGAATCATTTTGAGGTGACTCTTGACGGAAAGGTCTGTATGGATGTAGGAGCTTCCACCGGAGGATTTACAGACTGTATGCTTCAGAACGGCGCAGTAAAGGTCTATTCTATTGATGTGGGATATGGACAGCTTGACTGGAAGCTTCGCAATGATCCCCGTGTGGTATGTATGGAAAAAACAAACATCAGGTATGTGGTTCCGGAAGACCTTCAGGAGCCGGCGGACTTTTCTTCCATTGACGTGTCCTTTATTTCCCTTACCAAGGTTCTTCTTCCTGTAAGAAATCTTCTTACAGAGAATGGAGAGATCGTGTGCCTGATCAAGCCGCAGTTTGAGGCGGGCAGAGAAAAGGTTGGGAAAAAAGGTGTTGTCCGGGATCCGGCAGTACACCTTGAGGTGATTGAAAAAGTAATCGCATATGCGCAGTCCATTGCCCTTGAACCGCGTCACCTTTCTTTTTCACCGATCAAGGGACCGGAAGGGAATATTGAATATCTTCTTCATCTGAAAAAGCAGCCTGAGGGAACTATTACAGAATCCTCACCGGAAGTGGAGCCTGAGACCATCGTGCGCCAGGCTCACGATCAGCTGGATTAGGGAAGGGATGCTATGGACAGGTTTTATATTATTACAAACGATGCCAAGGACAGGGACTTTAAGCTGACGGAAGAAATAGAGACCTATCTTACTTCTCATGGAAAAGAATGCAGGGTACAGCAGGCAGAACGCAGGCAGAGAGGAAAATTCCACTACACGGATCCGGATCTGATTCCTGAGGGAACTCAGTGTATTCTTGTACTGGGCGGAGACGGAACCCTTCTTCAGGCGGCGAGAGATGTGGTCCACAGAGAGATCCCGCTTCTGGGAATGAATCTGGGAACTCTGGGCTTTCTGGCAGAGGTGGACAAAAATTCCATTTATCCGTCTCTGGATCAGCTGATGGCAGATGATTATGAGATCGAAGAGCGGATGATGCTTACCGGAAGCGTGTGGAGAGACGGAAAGCTTATTGGCGAGGATGTTGCTCTTAACGACATTGTGATCTGCAGAGAGGGACCCTTAAGGGTGGTCCGGTTTAAAAATTATGTAAATAATGAATACCTGAATTCTTATAATGCAGACGGCATCATTATTTCCACGCCTACGGGATCTACAGGCTACAGTCTGTCCTGCGGCGGACCGGTGGTGTCCCCGGATGCGTCTATGACTCTGATGACACCTATAGCGCCTCATACCATGAATACAAGAAGTATTATTTTCCCGGCAGAGGATGTGATCACAGTGGAGATAGGAGAGGGAAGAAGGCAGAATGAGGAAAAAGGTCTGGCTTCTTTTGACGGAGACACGGTGATCCCAATGGTAACAGGTGATAAAATTATCATAAAAAAGGCTTCAGTAAGCTGCAGGATACTGAAACTGAACCATTTAAGCTTTGTAGAAGTGCTGAGGCAGAAAATGCGCGATAACTAAGGCACCGGACGGAGGTATATTGTGAAGGTAGCAAGACATGAAAAAATCAAAGAACTGATCCAGCAGTATGATATTGATACGCAGGAAGAGCTTGCGTCCCGCCTTAACGAGGCAGGGTTCAAGGTCACACAGGCAACGGTGTCAAGAGATATCCGTGCCCTTAAAATGATGAAAGTAACAGGCAAAGACGGAAAATCCCGCTATGTGATCCTGCAGGAGCTTCCTACAGAGCTGGGAGAAAAATATACCAG
>NZ_HF999006.1:0-17444 GCF_000433815.1 Blautia sp. CAG:257 | reverse complement strand
CAGGGCCAGAACATTCTGGTGATCCGTACGGTTCCCGGCATGGCAATGGGAGTAGCGGCTGCTCTGGATGCCCTGAACTGGGAGGAAATTCTTGGAAGTATTGCAGGCGACGATACGGTCATGTGCGTGGCCAGAACACTGGAAGAGGCTTCCAGTGTGGCAGAACGATTAAAAAGTATATTGCAGAAATAGGAAGGCGAGAAAATGTTAATTCATCTGCATGTAAAAAATCTTGCTCTGATCGAGGACATTGAGGTAGAGTTCGGTCCGGGGCTTAACATTCTTACAGGAGAGACAGGAGCAGGAAAGTCGGTTCTTCTTGGTTCCATGCAGCTGATCCTTGGCGGACGTACCGCCAGAGATATGATCCGCACAGGAGCTTCCTGTGCATTGGTAGAGCTTTTGTTCCAGGTAGAAAACAAAAAGGCAGAGCAGGCGCTCAATTCTCTTGGAATTTTTACAGAAGAGGGACAGGTTCTTCTTTCGCGGAAGATTATGGATGGAAGAAGCATTAATAAGATCAATGGTGAAACCTGTACCGTAGGCCAGATGAAGGCGGCGGCAGAATGTCTTCTGGACATACACGGCCAGCATGAGCATCAGTCTCTTTTGTATCAGGAGAAACAGCTGGAGATCCTGGACGCATATGGAAGAGAAAAGATACGTCCGGCAAAGGAAGCGGTCAGACAGTCCTATGAGGAATACCGCAAATATATGCGGGCTCTGAAGGAACTGGATACAGATGAAGAACAGAGAAACCGTGAAAAGGCATTTCTGGAATTTGAGATCAGTGAGATCGAGAAGGCTCATTTAGTGCCGGGTGAAGACGAGGAACTGGAAACACTTTACCGCAGGCTGAACAACGGAAAGCTGATTCTGGAAACCCTGCAGAGCGTTCACAGCCTTACCGGGTATGATTCCGGACAGGGGGCCGGAGAGGCGGTCGGAACCGGAGTACGGGAGCTTTTAAGGGTGACAGAGTACGACACGCAGCTGGAATCTATGGCAGAGACTCTTCAGGAGATCGACGGGCTTCTCAATGATTTTAACAGAGAGCTTTCTTCCTATGTGGAGGATTTAAGCTTTGATGATGAAACCTTTTATGAGACAGAAAAACGTCTGGATCAGATCAACGGGCTGAAGGCAAAATACGGACGTACCATAGAGGAAATCCTGGAATATCAGAATACACAGCAGCAAAAACTGGAAAAGCTTGCCAGATATGAAGAAAATTTCCTGGAAGCCCGGCAAAATCTGAAAAAAGCAGAAGAGCAGCTGGAAAAAGATTCGTATGTTTTATCAGAAATCAGGAAAGACTACAGTAAGACATTAACAGAAAAGATTATTGAAGGTCTGAGGGATCTGAACTTTCTTGATGTAAAATTCCGGATTGATTTTCAGAGAAAGCAGGAGTTTACAGATAACGGCTATGACAGCATTGAATATGAAATCTCCACAAATCCCGGCGAGAGTGTGAAGCCTCTGGGAAGGATCGTTTCCGGCGGTGAGCTGTCCAGGATCATGCTGGCGATAAAAGCGATTCTTGCAGACAGAGATCAGATTGAAACACTGATCTTTGATGAGATTGATACAGGAATCAGTGGAAGGACGGCTCAGAAGGTATCCGAAAAAATGGCTGTCATCGGAAGCTGCCATCAGGTTCTGTGCATCACGCACCTTCCCCAGATTGCGGCAATGGCAGACACTCATTTTGAGATCGAAAAACATCAGAAGGGAAGCGAGACGATCACAGAGATCCATCCCCTTGGTGAAAGGGAATCGGTCCGTGAGCTTGCCAGACTTCTGGGCGGAGCGGAGATCACGGAGGCTGTTCTCAAAAATGCAATGGAAATGAAAGAATTGGCACAAGTACATAAAAATACAAGAGTGAAATAGAAATATTCACCGCATAATAAGAGAGGATGACAGAAAAGGTTATTCTCTCTTTTTTATTATGCGAAAGGATGTGACAGAATGAACAGAAGAGGAAGATACAGAAAATTTCTTTTCTGGTGTCTCGGGCTGGATGTACTTGCTATGAGCTGGCTGGGATACCGTTATATGGACCGCAAGGTTCCTGATGAGATACATGTGTCAGAGAGCAGTGCCCATGAGGTACAGAAGCTTCTGGAGCATCCTCTGCTGGAATTTGAGGATGCGATCACTGTGTCTGGAGAAGGCAGTTATCTGCTGCCCTGCAGGCTTCTGGGAATGATACCCTTTAAGGATATCAAAGTGACTCCCACAGAGGCCAGTTCTGTGTATGTAAGCGGAAGTACAGTGGGAATTTATATGGAAACAGAGGGCGTTTTGATCATTGATACAGGAGAGATCCTGTGTGAAGGAGGAACTGCAAGGGAGCCGGCAAAAAATATTGTCAGACCCGGAGATTATATTGTGGCATTTAATGAACAGAAGGTAAGCAACAAAAAGGAACTGATGGAGGATCTGGAAATTCTGGACGGAGAGGATGTGATTCTGGATGTTATAAGAAACGGAGAAAAAATTCCTGTGTCACTGACTCCTGTAAAGGATGCCGGAGGAGAATACAAGCTGGGTATCTGGGTACGGGACAATACCCAGGGCATCGGAACCCTCACCTTCGTGGACGAAAAAGGCCGTTACGGCGCCCTGGGTCATGGAATCAGTGATGTGGATACAGGGGAGCTTCTTCATATCAGCAAAGGGGCGTTATATCAGGCGGAGATCCTGGGTATCCAGAAAGGAAAGAGCGGAAGTCCGGGAGAGCTGTCCGGGCTCATACGCTATGAACCCGGCCAGATTATAGGCGCTATTGACACGAACAGCAAAAATGGTATTTACGGTTCTTTTTATGACAGAAGAGCCGGAATTCCGGTGAAAAAAACAGAAGTGGCTTATAAACAGGAACTGGAAGTCGGACCGGCGTCCATTCTCTGCTGTGTGGATGGAAGCGTAAAGGAATATGACGCGGAAATTACCAGGATTGACATGAACCATGAAGATACAAACAAAAGCTTTGTGATCCATGTGACAGATCCTGAGCTTCTGGAGATCACAGGCGGTATTGTTCAGGGAATGAGCGGAAGTCCCATACTTCAGAAGGGTAAATTTGCCGGAGCAGTGACACATGTATTTGTACAGGATTCAACAAGCGGATATGGTATTTTTGCAGAGACCATGCTGGAAAATATAAAAAACAAGTAACGCTTCAGAAAAAACAGATACAGGAAACAGGACAGAAAACAGGACAGAAAACCTGTTTTTGTGGGAAATGTAGAAAAATAGAAGAACAGGTCAAAACAGCGGAAACCCTCATAAAACTGCACAAAACCAGGAATTAAAACCAGGCGGGAATGTGGTTTTATGGGGTAAAATGTACTTAAATCTCGAAAGAAGGCGAAAGAAAAACCGGCATTTCACCCAGTTTCGGCTTGATTTCGCCTGTGATGTTCTACTATAATAGCTGTGACATGAAAGAGTAAACGAAAATTCACCACAGCTGTGGAAGGTTGGCTGTGAAAAATGAGGAGGGAATTGGTCTTATGGAGAAACTAAATGTAGCAGTTGCAGATGATAACGAGAAAATGGTAGAAGTACTGGGGCGAATGATTGAAGAGGATCATGATCTGAAACTGGTGGGGAAAGCGCACAACGGAGAAGAAATTTGTAATATCATCAGAGAAAAAGAACCGGATGTAGTCATCCTGGATATTATCATGCCGAAGATGGACGGACTTACAGTTATGGAACAGTGCAGCCATGATCAGACGGTAAAGAAACTGCCGTCTTTTATTGTAGTTTCGGCAGTGGGGCAGGAAAGGATCACAGAGGATGCCTTTAATCTGGGAGCAGATTATTATATGCTGAAGCCTTTTGACAATCAGGTGCTTCTGAACCGGATCAAACATCTGCGCCGATTTGGAGACAGAAGAAACCGTGAGCCGCTTCTGCGTCAGGCAGTGCAGGAAGAAAAGGCGGATTACGGAACGCATAATCTGGAGGGAGATGTGACAAATATCATCCATGAGATCGGAGTTCCTGCGCATATCAAGGGATATCAGTATCTGAGAGATGCCATTATCCTGGCAGTCAATGATATGGAAATGCTGAATTCTATTACCAAGGTTCTGTATCCTACCATTGCCAAGAAACATCAGACAACCCCAAGCAGGGTGGAACGTGCCATCCGTCATGCCATAGAAGTGGCGTGGAGCAGAGGCAAGATGGACACCATTGACGAGCTGTTTGGATATACGGTAAGCACAGGCAAAGGCAAGCCTACGAATTCAGAATTTATTGCCCTGATCGCAGACAAGATTCGGCTGGAATACAAAAAACACTCTTTTAAATAAAAGTGAATTGGGGTATAATAAAAATAACTTCAAGCCACTAAGGAGGGGTATTTACAGATGAAAAGGATTTTATTTGCAACATCAGAGGCAGTACCGTTTATTAAAACAGGAGGTTTGGCAGATGTAGCGGGAACACTTCCGAAATATTTTGATAAACGCTATTTTGATATCCGTGTCATCCTTCCGAAATATGCCTGCATGAAGCAGGAATGGAAAGATAAAATGGAATACGTGACCCATTTTTATATGGATCTTGGTTTTAAGAACTGCTATGTGGGCATTATGCAGATGCAGTATGATGGGATTCAGTTTTACTTTATTGACAATGAATATTATTTTAGCGGTCCAAAGCCCTATGACAGCGCTCCGTGGGATCTGGAAAAATTTGCATTTTTCTCAAAAGCGGTTCTTTCCGTACTTCCTGTGATCGGCTTTCGCCCGGATGTGATCCATTGTCATGACTGGCAGACAGGTCTTGTTCCTGTGTATCTTCATGATTCTTTCCAGCAGAATGAATTTTTCAGAGGGATCCGCACAGTTATGACTATCCATAACCTGAAATTCCAGGGAGTATGGGATGTAAAAACAGTAAGGGAGATCACAGGTCTTTCTGATTATTATTTTGCTCCAGATAAACTGGAAGCATACAGAGACGCCAATTTCCTGAAGGGCGGAATTGTTTTTGCGGATGCGGTAACTACTGTAAGTAATACATACGCAGAAGAAATTAAAACGCCGTTTTACGGAGAGGGCCTGGATGGGCTGATGTGCGCCCGATCCAACAGCCTGAGAGGAATTGTAAACGGAATTGACTATGATGTATTTAATCCGGAAACAGATCCTTTTATCACTCAGAATTACAACGCCCGTAATTTCCGCAAGGAAAAAATAAAAAATAAACTTCAGCTCCAGAAAGACCTGGGACTTGAGGTTGATCCAAAGGTAATGATGATCGGAATCGTATCCCGTCTCACAGACCAGAAGGGCTTTGATCTTATTGCCTATGTGATGGATGAAATGTGCCAGGATGCCGTTCAGTTTGTGATCCTCGGAACCGGAGACGAGCGCTACGAAAATATGTTCCGTCATTTTGACTGGAAGTACCACGGAAAGGTTTCTGCTCAGATCTATTATGACGAGCCGATGTCCCACCGCATTTATGCAGCGTCGGATGCGTTCCTGATGCCGTCTCTGTTTGAGCCCTGCGGCCTCAGCCAGCTGATGAGCCTTCGTTACGGAACACTGCCGATCGTTCGCGAAACAGGCGGTCTTAAGGATACGGTTCAGCCTTACAATGAGTTTGAGGGAACAGGAACCGGATTCAGCTTCCGAAACTATAATGCCCATGAGATGATGGACACTGTGAGAAATGCAGAGAGAGTATTCTATGACAACAAGAGAGAATGGAACAAGCTGGTAGACCGCGCTATGGCGGCGGATTTCTCCTGGGGTCATTCTGCAAGCCAGTATGAGGAAATGTACAACTGGCTCATCGGCGAATAAAAATCTGATTTTCTGAGATACTATCTTTTGTAACATAATATTGAGGAGGTAGTATCATGACAGAGATTTCAGAACTTGATTTACAGAATCTGCGTCACCTGATCGGCGGATTTGACACCACACACTGTAAAATGCAGGACTATGCACAGAAAGCAGAGGATATGGAAGTAAAACAGTTTTTCCAGAAATCCGCGCAGTCCGCACAGCAGACAAAGCAGCAGCTTATGCAGTTTTTACAGTAGGAGGTGGCACAGATGAACGAAAAAACAATGGTAGCAGATACGCTGGCAGGTATTAACGGAGAGCTTGTCCGTTATGGTGAAATGATTCCTCAGACAGAGAATCCGGAACTGAAGCAGACTCTGAAGCAGATCCGTAACCAGTGCGAGATGTCTCAGGAAGAGATTTACAGAATTGCCCGGACAAAGGGCTATTATGTACCGGCTGCAAAGGCAACCAGAGAAGAAGTAGAACATGTCCGTTCTGTGTTAAATCAGGGCTGACAGCATGTGTAAAAAAGGCTTCCGCAGAAAGATCTGCGGGAGCTTTTTTACACATATTGTAAGAAGAACAGCATAGGCTGATAAAAAGTGTACTGGAGAAGATATGCTGAAAAAAGAAGACTATGAGCCCGGATTATGGACAGAAGAGAAAAATCTGACTGTGGAGGAAACAAGACTGCCTTTTACAGAGGAACTGGCAGGTGTGGTTCCTCAGCCGGAAGAAAACAGGGAAATACCTGATGAAATGAAGGTAGTTCCTGCCCAGAATGAAAGCTATCAGAACTTTATTATCCGGTATAGCCGCAATGTTGACGGAGCTGTCAACTATGAGTCGGACAGGAGCTTTCAGATTATCAATGAGCTTTTTGGAGTCATCTATATACCGGCTTCTCAGGTGCCGGAATCTGTGCTCAACAGCTATTCTTACTCTTCCATTCCCAAGTGTTATACATATATGGATCAGGGCGGCCTGAATGCCTCAGGTATCAACCGGCTTCATGAACATCCGTATTTGAAGCTGAGGGGAGCCGGAACCTTGATTGCGATTATTGATTCCGGGATCGACTATACTCATCCGGCATTTCGAAATGGGAACCAGAGCCGGATTGTAAGCATCTGGGATCAGAGCCTTCCTTCAGGAGAATCAGAGGAAGTGCCCTATGGACAGGTTTTTACCCGGCAGGAGATCAACAGAGCCCTGCAGTCCGAAAATCCGCAGGAAATCGTTCCTTCTGCAGACATTAACGGACACGGGACACGGCTTGCTTCCATAGCAGCGGGAAACAGGAATCTGGAAGAGGGCGTTTCCGGGGCAGCGCCGGAGGCGGAGCTGGTAATTGTAAAGCTGAAGCCTGCCAAGGAATATCTCAGAGAGCTGTATCTGATCCCTCCTGAGGCTGAGGTGTTTCAGGAGGATGATATTATGCTTGGGATTTCCTATGCAATAAAATGCGCCCTGCGTTATCAGAAACCTCTGTCTGTGTGCGTGGGTCTGGGAAGCAGCCAGGGCTCTCACAGAGGAGACGGCCCTTTAAGTCAGTATATCAGCAGTATCGCTGATTTTACCCAGAACTGTGTATCTGTGGCAGCCGGAAACGAAGGACTGGCAAGACGTCATTATATGGGGATTCTAGACGAAAAAACCACTTCTGATATTCTGGAGCTGAGAGTGGGGGCAAAGGAAGCGGTACATGGATTTTCCATGGAATTCTGGGGAGAGGCATCGGACTTTTATCATGTAACCATTCAGTCTCCAACAGGGGAGAGGCTGCAGGTAAGCAGCGCTCTGAAATACGGGACTCAGGAGCTGTCGTTTGTGTTTGTGGAAACAAAGGTGATGGTAAATTATGTTCCAATTGAAAGGAGATCCGGAAACACGCTGATTTTTTTTCGGTTTCTCCATCCGGCAGAGGGAATCTGGAAACTGGAAACTTCAGGAAGGCTGAACAGTTCTGCAAGATTTCATGTATGGCTTCCTGTACAGGGGATGATCTCAGAGGAGACGTATTTTCTGGAGTCATCTCCGGAGTATACGGTCACTGCGCCGGGAGACGCGGTAAATGGAATGACTGTGACTGCCTATCAGTACAGAGACGACAGCCTTTACAGCAAAGCCAGCAGAGGCTACAACACGGATAATGTGGTAAAGCCTGATTTTGCAGCACCAGGGGTGGATATGAAAGCTGCAGCTTCAGGGCCTGCAGGAACGTACACACAGTCATCGGGAACAAGTCTTGCAGCGGCGCAGACCTCAGGCATTGCAGCTCTTTTATTTGAATGGGCCATTATCCGTGGCAACGAGCCTTTTTTTTCCGGAAACAGTGTAAAAAATTATCTGAGAAGAGGGGCGGTCAGAGAAGAAGATATGCAGTATCCAAATCCGGAATGGGGGTATGGAAGAATAGACCTGTATCACACCTTTGAGCTCCTTACTTAATGAAACAGATCACTCAGTGATGATAACCGGGAAATGAATATTTACTAAAAAAGTACACAAAAATCCTTCCTGTTTTTTGGTGATATTTTATACAAAAACTTTTAGATAACCTAATTGTTTTTATGCATTCTGTCTGGTATAATAAGCAAAGCAGTATTATTTGTATGAGAAAAGGAACGGGAGGTTTTTATGAAACGAGGGAGTATTTTTGAGCTGGATGGGGTACCCAGGCTGCGGGAAGCCTGTCCCCTGGCTCTCCAGCATGTAGTTGCAATGATCGTTGGCTGTGTTACGCCGGCAATTATTGTGGCAGGAGCCGCAGCAGGCGGTCTGAATTCAAAAGACCGTGTAATTTTGATACAGGCTTCTCTGCTTATGTCCGGGCTTGCTACGCTGATTCAGCTTTTTCCCATTGGAAAACGAGGGAAATTTGCAATTGGTTCAGGCCTTCCCATGATCATGGGAGTAAGCTTTGCCTATGTGCCGAGTATGCAGGCTATTGCAGAAGGCTATGGGATTGCTACGATTTTTGGAGCACAGATCGTAGGTGGTATTGTGGCCCTTATTATGGGACTTCTGGTAAAAAAGATCCGTGTATTTTTCCCGCCTCTGATCACAGGAACCGTTGTGTTCACCATAGGTCTGTCTCTGTATCCTACGGCCATTAACTATATGGCAGGGGGAGTAGGGAGCGAAAACTATGGAGCATGGCAGAACTGGCTGGTTGCGTTTTTTACTCTTGCAGTAGTGACTGCTCTGAACCATTTTGGAAAAGGAATCTGGAAACTGGCTTCTATTCTTATTGGAATTATTGCAGGCTACATTGTGTCGATTCCGTTTGGAATGGTGAATCTTTCCAGCGTAGGTGAGGCGGGCATGTTCCAGGTTCCGGAATTTATGCATTTTGGGATAGAATTTGAGATCTCTTCCTGCGTGGCTATAGGGCTTTTGTTTGCAATTAATTCTGTTCAGGCGATCGGCGATTATTCTGCAACCACCATCGGAGCAATGAACCGGACACCTAAGGACGGAGAGCTTCAAAGCGGTATTGTGGCCTATGGACTGACGAATATTTTAAGCGCATGCTTTGGATGCCTGCCAACAGCGACCTACAGCCAGAATGTCGGTATTGTCACCACAACAAAAGTTATTAACCGCTGTGTTCTGGGGCTGGCAGCAGTGATTCTTGCAGTAGCGGGAATTGTTCCGAAGTTTTCAGCCCTGCTCACTACGATTCCTCAGTGTGTACTGGGAGGAGCAACGGTTTCTGTTTTTGCCTCTATAGCAATGACCGGAATGAAGCTGGTGGCTTCTGCGGAAATGGATTGGATTACCGCAATTCCTCGATCGTAGGTCTTGCAGCAGCTCTGGGAGTAGGCGTTTCTCAGGCAACGGCAGCGCTTTCTACGTTTCCGGCATGGGTTACTACAATATTCGGAAAATCTCCGGTAGTGCTTGCAACAATAATCGCTGTACTTCTGAATGTGATCCTTCCAAAAAGCAGGGATGAGAAAAAAGAAGAAGAGCGAAAGCAAAAAGAAGTAGAAGAACAATTAGAGAGAGATCATAAAGAATTTTCAGAATAACAAAATCAAGAAAGAAGCTGCTTATATGTCAGCTTCTTTCTTGATTTTTCGTATATTTTATTTTCTGTAAACAAATACCGGAAGACCGTCTTCGCCCAGAGGTACATTGACACTGCCCTGAACAAGGGGGGTTACATATTTTATAAATTCTTCAGATACATCAGAACCGTTTTCTGTGATCCATTCAGCCGGAACTTCTTTTTCTTCATTGCAGATCAGATTTACATCTTCCAGTCCACATTCCATTTGATAGGATCCGTCTTCAGCCTGACGGCGTACAAAAGAGACCATTTTGCCTGTTTCGCCATTTAAAGCAGCCTGAACACCGAAACGTCCGGCGGAAACCGCCTCTTTTTGATCAGCGGCGGAGATAAGAGAAGCAGAGCAGCGCTGGCTTACATTCAGCTCTACAGAACGGGCTTTTACTCCAAGACGGTCACGAACCAGATTTTCCAGATATTTTCCGCAGCCTGCAAGCATTTTGTGACCAAAGGTATCTGTACCTACAGAACTGTCATACTCACAGATAAAGGTACCGTCCGCATCATGGATTCCTTCGGAAACACACACAACTACATTGCAGTTTTTTTCAAAAGCACTTTCTACATCTTTGAGGAATTTTTCTGTATCAAAAGCGCTTTCCGGGAGATAAATAAAGAAAGGATTGTCGCCTTTGTACTTGCGGGCAAGGGCAGAGGCAGCAGTAAGCCAGCCGGCGTGACGTCCCATGATCTCAATAATGGTTACGGATTTTTTTTCATAAACGCTGGCATCCAAAGTGATCTCGCGTACTGTTGATGCCACATATTTTGCGGCGCTTCCGTATCCCGGAGTATGATCGGTATGTACAAGGTCATTGTCAATGGTTTTAGGCTCGCCGATCACGCGAATAGAGCTGCCTGTCTTAGCAGCGTATCTGGAGAGCTTACTTACAGTGTCCATGGAGTCATTTCCCCCGATATAGAAGAACCAGCCGATATTCATTTCCTCGAATTTTTGGAAAAGAAGAGGGTAAACCGGATCTTCCAGAGATTCCGGCAGTTTGTAACGGCAGGAACCAAGATAAGCGCCTGGTGTGTGTTTCAGATAATCCAGCTGTTCACCGGGTAGAGCTTCACGGAAATTCAGAATCCTGTCCTCAAGAAAGCCTTCGATTCCGTTTACCATACCGTAAACTTCGCCAATCTCATCAGAATGAGCAATTCCCTCGGAAACCACTCCGTAAAGACTGCTGTTGATCACTGCTGTAGGGCCGCCGGACTGTCCGACGATCAGATTCTTTTTTGTCATTTTGTACCTCCGATATGGATAATTGTAGGATTTCCCACTGATGCAAGTATACCATATGAAGAAGGGAATGACAAACAGAGAAAAAGGCGGACTGGAAACCAATGGATCGGAATAGAGCAAGGATTCGTTGTATTTTAAACACTCTTATATTATAATGAGTTTATTCAGAAAACAGCTGCGGCCTTTGTCCGGAAGGCTTCACTGTAAATCAAGCATCAGAACAGGAGAATGACATGAGAGCATATGAGAGATTTTTGAATTATGTAAAAATCCACACAACAAGTGATGAAAACAGCAATACAACGCCAAGCACCAGACGTCAGTTTGATCTTGCAGAGATTCTTGCAGAGGAAATGAAAAAGCTTGGAGTGAAAGACGTCAGGGTGGATGAAAACTGTTATGTATACGGGACTGTTCCGGCAACACCGGGATATGAAGACAAACCTGCGATCGGCCTGATCGCTCATCTGGATACTGCCCCGGATTTTTGCGGAGAACATGTAAATCCTCAGATACACAGAAATTATAATGGAGAGGATGTAACGCTTGGAGACAGCGGAAAGGTGCTTTCTGTTAAGACCTTTCCTCATCTGAAAGAGCTGAAGGGAAGAACACTGATCACTACGGATGGAACCACTCTTCTGGGGGCAGATGACAAAGCCGGAATCGCAGAGATCATGACAGTTGCAGAAGAGCTGCTGAAGGGAACCATGCCTCACGGAAAGATATGTATTGCTTTTACACCGGATGAAGAGGTGGGAAGCGGCGCAGATAAATTGGATATTCCGGCATTTGGAGCCCAGTATGCCTATACTGCAGACGGCGGCTGTGAAAATGAGATTGTATACGAGAATTTTAATGCCAGCGAGGCAGTGTTTAAAATCAGAGGATTTAATATTCATCCAGGCGAAGCCAGGAACAAAATGATAAATGCGGCTCTTGTGGGAATGGAGATCAACAGTATGCTTCCAAATCTGGAAACACCTGCACATACAGAGCTGTATGAAGGCTTTTTCCATCTCTGTGAGATGGAAGGCACTGTGGAGAATGCAACGCTTCAGTATATTATCCGTGATCACAGCGCAGCCTCTTTTGAGGCAAGAGAAAATACTCTGAGACATATTGAAAAAATCATGAATGAAAAATACGGTCAGGGAACAGTAAGCCTTGAAATTCATGAGCAGTATCGCAACATGATAGAAAAAGTAGCGCCGTGTATGCAGCTTGTGGATTATGCAAAGGATGCGATCAGAGAACTGGGAATGGAGCCCAATACAGATCCGATCCGCGGAGGCACAGACGGAGCTCAGCTTAGTTTCCGGGGGCTTCCCTGTCCGAATCTTGGAACAGGCGGCTATGCTTTCCACGGCCCTTATGAGCATATCACAGCAGAGGGAATGGATACAGCGGTTCATGTGATGCTGGGAATTTTAAAGAGATTTGCACAGTAACAAAAAAAGGATGTGAGCAATCACATCCTTTTTTGTCAGTTATAAGAATTATTCCTGAGGACCTGCTGAAACAAGAGCTTTGCCGGCTTCGTTTCCTTCGTATTTAGCGAAGTTCTTAACGAATCTCTGTGCAAGGTCTTTTGCTTTTACTTCCCACTCAGAAGCGTCTGCGTAGGTGTCACGAGGATCAAGAATGTTTGTATCAACGCCCGGAAGCTCTGTCGGAACTTCGAAGTTGAAGTGCGGGATAGTCTTGGTCGGTGCGTTGTTGATGTCTCCGTTAAGGATTGCATCGATGATACCACGGGTATCTTTGATGGAGATACGTTTTCCGGAGCCGTTCCATCCTGTATTTACAAGATAAGCTTTAGCGCCGTTTGCTTCCATCTTCTTAACAAGCTCCTCAGCGTATTTTGTCGGATGAAGCTCAAGGAAAGCCTGTCCGAAGCAAGCGGAGAAGGTAGGTGTAGGCTCAGTGATTCCACGCTCTGTACCAGCAAGTTTAGCTGTGAAGCCAGACAGGAAGTAGTACTGAGTCTGCTCCGGTGTAAGAACAGATACTGGAGGCAGTACGCCGAAAGCATCTGCAGAAAGGAAGATTACGTTCTTAGCTGCAGGAGCTGCGGAAACCGGACGAACAATATTGTCGATGTGGTCGATCGGGTAGGAAACACGAGTGTTTTCTGTTACGCTCTTATCAGCGAAGTCGATCTTTCCGTCTTTGTCAAGAGTAACGTTCTCAAGAAGAGCGTTGCGTCTGATCGCATTGTAGATATCCGGCTCAGATTCTTTGTCAAGGTTGATAACCTTTGCGTAGCATCCGCCCTCAAAGTTGAAGATACCGTTGTCATCCCAGCCATGCTCGTCATCACCGATCAGAAGACGTTTCGGGTCTGTGGAAAGAGTTGTTTTACCTGTTCCGGAAAGTCCGAAGAAGATAGCTGTGTTTTCACCGTTCATATCTGTGTTTGCAGAGCAGTGCATGGAAGCGATGCCCTTAAGCGGCAGATAGTAGTTCATCATGGAGAACATACCTTTTTTCATTTCTCCGCCGTACCATGTGTTCAGGATAACCTGCTCACGGCTTGTGATGTTGAAAAGAACTGCTGTCTCAGAGTTCAGACCAAGTTCTTTGTAGTTTTCTACTTTAGCTTTGGAAGCGTTGTATACTACGAAATCCGGCTCAAAGTTCTCAAGCTCTTCCTCAGTAGGAATGATGAACATGTTCTTTACGAAATGTGCCTGCCAAGCCACTTCAACGATGAAACGGATAGCCATACGTGTGTCGTGGTTAGCGCCGCAGAAAGCATCTACTACGAAAAGTCTCTTATTGGAGAGCTCTTTCAGAGCAAGATCTTTACAGCTGTCCCATGCTTCCTGGGAAGCCGGATGGTTGTCGTTTTTGTACTCATCGGAAGTCCACCATACAGTATCTTTGGAGTTTTCATCCATAACGATGAATTTGTCTTTAGGTGAACGGCCTGTATAGATACCAGTCATAACGTTGACTGCGCCAAGTTCACTTTCCTGACCTTTTTCAAAGCCTTCAAGCTCCGGTTTTGTTTCCTCTTCGAATAACATTTCATAAGAAGGATTGTGTACGATTTCTGTGGTTCCGGTAATGCCGTACTTGGTTAAATCAATTTTTGCCATCTTACATTTACCTCTTTTCTTAAAATAGTAATAGGATAACAGCCTGACTGTCAGACCTTATGTTATCTTGTGAAAGAAGTGGAACTATAGCTTTCCTCTATATATTATACATAAATGCGGGACAAAATCAACCGGAAAAATAATTTTTTAACAATGTAAAAATGCAAGAAAAATACTTCTGAGACAAAATTGGATGAAAATTATCTGAAATACAGATGTAATACAATTACAACATGGGGAATTTTGTTATAATGGCAGAAATCAAAGGGATTTTACAGGAGAAAAAGTATTCTGGAGGGATGCGGATAAGATGTGGAAGAGTATCAGGTGATATAAAGGTTTACATGAGATAAATGAAAATGCAGCAGTAAGAAATGTCATAATGATGAGTTTCTGTATCTGTGTCAGTTTCTGGAACAGCTTCAAAATGATAAAGTACAGATGGCAGGAAACTGTGGATACATGAAAAAGGTTTTTGCTGCGGCAGCCCTGTGTACAGGTGTTACCGGCAAAAAAAAGTTAAGTCACACAAACACGGCAGGTAAGATTTTCCTGTCGTGTTTGTGCGGAGAAGGCTTATGGAAGATATTTTGCCAGGGAAGAAAAATCCTCCGGCAGGGGAGCCTCCAATATAAGATGTTTGTCCTCAAAAGGATGTTCCAGAGAGAGCTTCCAGGCATGAAGGGCAGCTCTTGTAAAGGAAAAGGACACAGGGGATTCTCCGGTGTTTCCGTATAAGGTATCTCCCAGAAGGGGATGGCCTGTGGATTTCATGTGTACACGGATCTGGTGAGTCCGTCCGGTATCCAGGAAGAGGGAAACGAGAGACCAGTCAGCAGTACTGTGAAGTACCTGATAATGGGTGACGGCAGTTTTAAAATTTCCACCCGGAGGCGACTGAGGATGTTGCTGTGAAGGACTTTTTTCAAGATCTACAGGAAAGCTGCCAAAGGTAAAGTCATCTGACAGCAATACGGTCATTTGCCGGGGATCATAAGGATCCGGGCCAATGGGAAGACTGATGGTGTGTCCCTGTGACAAAAGCGCAGAAGAGGACGGATGCACAGTTTTTTCAGCACAGGGATCAACAGGCAGGCATCCGGATACCACTGCCAGATACTGCTTTTTCAGATGATTGTGGCAGCGCTGGGCCTGCAGTCTGGCAGCAGCCGTCTGATTTTTGGCAAAAATTACGATTCCCGAGGTTTCCCGGTCCAGTCTACCTACAGGGCGGATGACGATCTTTTCTTTTTTGGAACGGAAGTACCAGGAAACCTGATTGGAAAGACTGTCACGATAATGACAGCCGGAAGGATGGGTGACAATTCCGGCAGGCTTGTTTACCGCCAACAGATCCTGGTCTTCATACAGAATTTCCAGAGGCGGCAGAGCAGACTCAGAAGGGGAGGCCAGATGCCCGGAACTTAAACCGGATTCTTCCAGACATACAGTAATCATATCTCCCGGATAAACAGATTCTGTGACCCGGCAGCGGATCCCGTTTTTGAGAATTCCCTGTGGGCGGAATTTTGCCCGGGAAATCTGATTTTTTGTCAGGCCTCCCTGTGAGCGCAGAACCTGGCCCACTGTGTAGAAGCCGGAATCTTTATTTACAGTAAAGGTAAGAAAACGTTCCATATGTTTCCTCCTGAGAGTTTATCGGCGGTAAAATAAAATATCCGGAATTCATGTCAGAATTCCGGATATCCGTAAAAGCAGGGGATGAGAGAATCGAACTCCCACCAAAGGTTTTGGAGACCCCTATCATACCATTTGACCAATCCCCTATATGTGCATCAAACAAAAACTATTATACTATGAAAAAATCTGTTTGTCAAGACGGAGATGGAGGGATTTGAACCCTCGCGCCGGTTGCCCGGCCTACCGCATTTCGAGTGCGGACCCTTCAGCCACTTGGGTACATCTCCATGACAGATTTTATTATATCGGCTGGCCCGGGGAAAGTCAAATTATTTTTGGAATCTGTTTCTGTTCCTTGACGCACAGAAAAAGCTATACTATATTATAAGATAAAAAGATTTCAGCAGACAGGAGGAATTATGAGCAGAAAAAAAGAAGCAGTTTTAAAAGCTGCAGAAAGTCTTACAGAAAATTATGACAGGGAAGAGCTGTTTATGCCGAAAAACGGAAGAAGCCTTCCTAACAGATCTGTGATCATTGATCTGGTGAGAAATCTCCGGTCTGTGATATTTCCGGGATATTTTGGTGAGGATACAGCGGCAAGGCTGTTTCCGGAGCAGTTTACAGCATTTCTTCTGAATGATTTTTATGACAGACTGAAAAGTCAGGTGGAAATTGCATTTCTTTATGCTGACCAGGATATACAGAAGGAAGAGGCCTGCGCCAGGGCAGAAGCCATTTGTGATGATTTTTTTGAAAAGCTTCCGGAAGTACAGAAAAAACTTCTGAAGGATGTACAGGCGGGATTTGACGGAGACCCGGCGGCAAAAAGCAAGGAAGAGATTATATTTTCTTATCCTGGGCTGTTTGCTATCTATGTATATCGTCTGGCTCATATTCTTTATATGGAAAAGGTTCCGTATATTCCACGTATCATGACAGAATATGCTCATGGAAAAACCGGAATCGACATCAATCCCGGAGCAACTATTGGAGATTACTTTTTTATTGATCATGGTACCGGAGTTGTTATTGGCGAGACAACGGAAATCGGCAAAAATGTAAAACTGTATCAGGGAGTAACCCTGGGAGCTCTTTCTACCAGACAGGGACAGCAGCTTGCAGATGTGAAACGTCATCCTACTATCGGGGATAATGTGACGATTTATTCTAATTCTACTGTTCTTGGCGGAGAAACAGTGATCGGCGAGAATACGATCATAGGTGGAAATACATTTATTACTTCCTCTATTCCTGCCAATACTAAGGTAAGCGCTAAAAGCCCGGAGCTTGTGATCAAAAAGCCAAGGAACACAGTTTCCAAAGCGGATGTATGGGATTGGGAAAACTAATCTGATCCGGAAAGAAAGCAACGGAAAACAGGAGCTGCTGTATCAGCCTGCAGAACAGCAGTTCCTGTAATAAAATAATAAAGCCGGAATGCAAAATAAGCTTCCGGAAGTGTGAAGAAGAACCGGAAGTTACTTTTACATTTCTCACCAAAAAAATAAAAAAATAAAAATAAATTTTTTTAAAAAAAGTGTTGA
>NZ_HF999005.1:12331-23585 GCF_000433815.1 Blautia sp. CAG:257 | reverse complement strand
AATCTGGATTTTGTGCTGGATGTGGAAGGGACAGATGAATTTTCCGAGCTGTGCCGGGATTTTGAAGAAATGCGGCGGCGTCTGAAGGAATCCGCTGAGGAAAAGATCATTCTGGATAAGGAAAACAAGGAGCTGATCAGTAATATTTCCCATGATCTTAAAACACCTATCACAGCAGTAAAGGGATATGTGGAAGGGATTATGGACGGAGTTGCGGATACTCCTGAAAAAATGGACCGTTATGTAAGAACCATTTATAATAAAACAAATGAAATGGATCATCTGATCAATGAGCTTACATTTTATTCCAAGATTGACACCAACAGGATCCCGTATACGTTCAGTAAACTGAACGTGGAGGATTATTTTTCTGACTGCGCAGAGGAGATCGGTCTGGAGCTGGAAACAAGAGGAATACAGCTCTGCTATGCCAATTATGTTGACAGAAGCGTGCAGGTGATTGCAGACGGAGAGCAGATCCGGCGGGTGATCCATAACATTATCGGAAATGCGATCAAATATATGGACAAGGCAAAGGGCGTGATCCAGATCCGGGTAAAGGATGTGGGGGATTTCGTTCAGGTAGAGATCGAGGACAATGGAAAAGGAATCGCCTCCAAGGATCTGGCTTATATTTTTGACCGTTTTTACAGGACAGATGTTTCGAGAAATTCTTCCAAGGGAGGAAGCGGAATCGGACTTTCTATTGTAAAAAAGATCATGGAGGACCATGGAGGAAAGGTGTGGGCTACCAGCCGTGAGGGAATCGGAACCATTATGTATTTTGTTTTAAGAAAATATCAGGAGGTACCAATGAAATGAGTAAAATACTGATCATTGAAGATGAAGAGGCTATTGCAGATCTGGAAAAGGACTACCTGGAACTTTCCGGTTTTGAAGTGGAGATTGCCAACAGAGGCGATACAGGACTACAGAAAGCAATGACAGAGGAATATGACCTGATCATTCTGGATCTTATGCTTCCGGAGGTGGACGGATTTGATATCTGTAAACAGGTGCGTCAGGAAAAAAACACGCCGATCATTATGGTATCTGCCAAAAAAGACGATATTGACAAGATCCGGGGCCTGGGTCTGGGGGCAGACGATTATATGACGAAGCCATTCAGCCCAAGTGAGCTGGTTGCCAGAGTAAAGGCCCACATGGAAAGATATAATCGTCTGGTAGGATCCGGAGCGGTAAAAAATGATGTGATCGAGATCAGGGGAATCAAGATTGATAAAACTGCAAGACGTGTGTGGGTAAACGGAGAGGAGACAACCTTTACTACAAAAGAGTTTGATCTTCTTACATTTCTGGCAGAAAATCCAAACCGTGTCTTTACAAAGGATGAACTGTTCCGGGAAATATGGGCAATGGAATCTGTGGGAGATATTGCTACGGTTACAGTTCATATTAAAAAGATCCGTGAGAAGATCGAGTTTAATACAGCCAAACCTCAGTATATTGAAACCATATGGGGAGTAGGCTACCGGTTTAAGGTTTAAAGGCAGAGCAGGGAAAGACGGAATAAAGGACTCCAGAGATAAAATGATTAAGAAACGATGATATGGGGACAGGCAGGAATAGACAACTTTCCTGCCTGTCCTTTTTTCTGTTGCGGAGGGAAAACCATAGTATATAATTTCTGATAAAAGAAAAATGTTTGATTCGTCCTGTTCTGAATTGTTTATACTTATTTACCAGATAAAAACAAGAAAGAGTAAGAATAATCAATAAAAAATAATAAAAAATCATTGACAAATATGTAGAAAATTGTTATACTGTGGACATCGAATTAAGGTAAAGTATTTTTTATGAGTATGCAAAGGGGCAAATTGTTGAATCAGATCAGATAATGAGAACATTGCAAAGACGCAAAAAATAAGAGATGCTTTTTTTGTACCCATATTTCATAACGAAATTGTAACTTATTAACAAATAAAAAAACAAAAAGGAGAAAGATTTATGAAGAATCGTAAAAAAGTTCTCGCAGCCCTTCTGGCAGGTGTAATGACACTGTCCATGGGCACAACAGTATTCGCAGCAGCAGAAGACGGATACGCACTGAAGGCAACCAACACAGAAGCAAAATCCCCGGACAATGATCTGGTGATCGCAATCGAGGGAAGCGTAAGTTCCATGGACCCGGCAAATATTCCGGATACCAATGCAATCTCTGCAACCCGCGGATGCTATGAAATGTTAGTAGCTTTTGATGAAAACCAGGAAATTCAGGGACAGCTTGCAGAGTCCTATGAGGTTTCCGAGGATTCCCTCACCTATACATTCCATCTCCGTGAAGGTGTTAAGTTTACAGATGGAACAGACTTTAATGCGGCAGCAGTAAAGGCAAACTATGATCGTATCATTGATAAAGAGAACAATCTCCGTCAGAGAAGAACCTTTGTTGTAACAGGAGAGGACGGATCAGAGACATACCGTGTGGAAAGCATTGAGACTCCGGATGACTACACTGTAGTATTCAAGCTTACTGAGCCATGGGCACCGTTTATCAACCGTATGACACAGATCTGTATGATCAGCCCGGCTGCTCTTGAAGAGTACGGCAATGATATTATGAACCATCCGGTAGGAACCGGCCCGTTCATCTGCACAGAGTGGGAAGAGGGAGATCATACAACTTTCGAGCGCAATGAAGATTACTGGGGCGAAAAAGCTTCTGTAGATACTGTTACTATTAAAGAGGTTCCGGAGGCAGGTTCCCGTACCGCTATGCTTCAGACAGGCGAGGCTGATCTCGTTTATCCGATGCCTGCAGACCAGATCGAAGCAATCAAAGGAAACGATGATGTAAACGTACTGGCAGCAGACTCCAACATCATGAGATATGTAACTCTGAACATGAACGTTCCGGAGCTGAAAGATGAAAAAGTACGTCAGGCTATGAACTACGCTATTGATAAAGACGCATATGTTCAGCTTATGTATTCCGGATATGCAAAACCTGCAACTTCTATCGTTCCTTCTATTATCGGAGGATACAAGGAGCAGACTCCTTATACTTATGACCTTGAAAAAGCAAAAGAGCTTATGAAAGAAGCCGGATATGAGGATGGCTTCAAGCTTACACTCTGGGGAGACAACTCCACTCAGGAAGTAAAAGGTATGACATTTATCAAACAGATGCTTGCTCAGATCAACATTGACGTTGAGGTTCTTCCTATGGAGCCTGCAACACTGAATGACAAGATCTATGTAGATCAGGAAGAAGCAGAAGTTAATATGTGGTATGTAAACTGGTCCGCATCTGATTTCACTATGGATGGTTCTGTTCGTTCCCTGCTTCACAGCGACATGGTACCTCCTACAAGTGCAAACACAGCATATTTCGTAAACGAAGACTTTGACAAACTGTTAGATGAAGGTCTTGCAACTGCTGATCCGGACAAACAGGCTGAGATTTATGGCGAGGCTCAGACAATCGCATGGGAAGCTGCTCCGTGGCTGTTCCTTGGAAACGATCAGATCCTCTATGCATCCAAATCTTATCTCTCCGGCGCATATGTATCTCCGGACGGAGCATTTAACTTCACTAACGCAGTGCTTGCTCAGTAAAAGAATATTTAAAAAGTAAATATTTAACTGGGGCGACAGGCGCCGCAGAAGTATGTAACAGAACATAAAGGTTCTTAGCAGAAAACTGCCGTTCAACTGTCTGTGACCATTCACAGATGTGGGGACGGCAGTTTTTGTGACTATGGACAGTGATTATTTTTTATAACTCAGACTGGAGGCAAAAGAATGGGTAAATATTTTTGTAAGCGTGTTGCAAGCGCAATCCCTCTCCTTCTTGTGATTTCATTTGTAATATTTATGTTTATACATATGATTCCCGGTGATCCGGCCAGAATGATCGCAGGACAGGATGCAACTAAGGAAGACGTAGAAGTTGTAAGAGAGCAGCTGGGACTGAATGATCCTCTGCTTGTACAGTATGGAAAATATATGAAAGGTCTTTTTACCGGAGACCTTGGCGATTCCATCAAAAACGGAAAAACTGTTGTTGAGACAATCGCTCCCAGAATGAAACCAACAATCATGCTCACAGTATCTGCAATGATCTGGGCGACTATTATCGGTATTGCGCTTGGTATCATATCAGCAGTATTTCATGGAAGAACTCTTGATTATATCGGAATGATCATTGCCATATCGGGTATATCGGTGCCAAGCTTCTGGCTGGGACTTGAGCTGATCCAGGGCTTTTCTGTTGCTCTTCAGTGGCTTCCTACCGGAGGACTGGATTCCTGGCAGAGCTACATCCTTCCGTCACTTACCATGGGCGCCGGAATCATGGCGGTTTTGGGACGATTTACCAGATCTACCATGCTGGAGACCATGCGTGAGGATTATGTTCGAACAGCCCGTGCAAAAGGCTTAAAGGAAACTCTTGTTGTTATGCGTCATGCATTTAAAAACTCTCTTATTGAGATTATTACAGTTGCCGGACTTCAGATCGGCGGTCTTCTTTCAGGTTCTGTTATGGCAGAAACTGTATTCTCTATTCCGGGACTTGGCCGTCTGCTGGTAGACTCTATTAACTTCCGAGATTACAAGGTAGTACAGGCTCTGCTTCTGTTCTTTGCAGCAGAGTATATTGTCATCAACCTGATCGTGGATGTTCTTTACGGAGTCATCAACCCGAAAATTCGTTATAATTAGGAGGAAAAAAGATGGCACAGACAAATACAAATTTAGATCAGAACAAATTTGCTGCTGCTGAAGAGCTTCCTAAGGCGCAGAGTAAGGTAAAAGAATTTACCAAAAAGTTTATGAAGCGAAAAACAGCAGTTGTTTCTCTTGTTTTTATTCTGTTTATTGTTTTAATGGCAATTATTGCACCGTTTGTTGTTCCTTACGCACCGGATCAGCCGGATTACACAGCCCTTCTTCAGGGACCAAGCTCTGCTCATATCTGGGGTACAGATGAGTTTGGCCAGGATGTATTCAGCCGTCTGATGGTAGGTTCCAGACTGTCCCTTTCCTGCGCTCTGATCGCTACAGTTATCGGAACAGCCGGCGGCGTTATTCTGGGACTGATCGCTGGTTTCTACGGCGGTTTTGTTGATTCCCTGATCATGAGATGCTGTGATGTGCTTTTTGCATTTCCGGACATCCTGCTTGCAATCGCAGTTGTTGCTATTATCGGACCAGGTATGGTAAACGTTATGATCGCTGTTGCGGTGTTTACGGTTCCATCCTTTGCCCGTATCATACGAAGCGCAACAATTTCCGTAAAGCAGTCTCTTTATGTTGAGGTTGCCCGTTCACTGGGATGTAAGAACAGCAGAATTTTGTTTGTCCATGTATTCCCTGGAACTATTCAGTCTATGATCGTAAACTTTACCATGCGTATCGGTACAGCAATCCTTGCTGCATCATCCCTGAGTTTTCTGGGATTCGGAGCAAATGTTACAGAGCCTGACTGGGGCGCAATGCTTTCACTTGGACGTAACTATCTGAACACAGCTCCGCATATGGTACTGTTTCCTGGTATCCTGATCTTCCTTACTGTTCTTGCATTCAACCTGCTTGGAGACGGTCTCAGGGATACTCTGGATCCGAAGATGAACTAGGAGGAAAAACCATGGCAGAAAAATTATTGGAAGTAAAAAATCTCCGCACAGAATTTAAGCGGGACAAAACATGGGTAACAGCCGTAAATAATGTTTCTTTTTCTATTGAAAGAGGAGAAATCCTTGGTCTGGTAGGAGAATCCGGCTGCGGTAAATCAGTAACCTCCCTGTCAGTTATGCGTCTTCTTGCAAGAAACAGTAAGATTTCCAACGGTGAGGTTATTCTGAACGGAACAGACCTTCTGAAAGAAGATAAAAAGGGTATGAGAAATATCCGCGGAAGAGAAGTTGCAATGATCTTCCAGGAGCCGATGAACTCTCTGAACCCATGTATGAAAATAGAGAAGCAGCTTACAGAGGCAATTCTGCTTCATAATGATTTTACCAAAGAACAGGCTCATCAGAGAGCATATGATGTACTGAAATCCGTAGGTATTCCTGAGCCGGATATGACTCTGAAGAGCTATCCCCATCAGCTTT
Organism: Blautia sp. CAG:257; assembly: GCF_000433815.1. Classification (NCBI taxonomy): domain Bacteria; kingdom Bacillati; phylum Bacillota; class Clostridia; order Lachnospirales; family Lachnospiraceae; genus Blautia; species Blautia sp. CAG:257. Next base: position 17,505 of record NZ_HF999005.1, on the reverse strand, counting down.
CCGGCGGTATGTGCCAGCGTGTAATGATCGCAATGGCCATGTCCTGTGAGCCGGAGCTGCTGATCGCAGACGAGCCCACAACTGCTCTTGACGTTACCATTCAGGCGCAGATCCTTGAGCTTATGGAAGAAATCCGTGAAAAGAAAAATACAGGAATCCTGATGATCACACATGACCTTGGTGTTGTAGCCGAAATGTGCAGCCGCGTAGTTGTTATGTATGCAGGACGTATTGTAGAGGAAGCTCCTGTAAAAGAACTGTTCTCTGCACCAAAACATCCGTATACACAGGGGCTGATCGCTTCTGTGCCGAAGCTGGGAAGCGGAGTGGAATCACTTCCGTCTATTCCGGGAAGCGTACCGGATCTTTCCGTAATGCCAAAGGGCTGCAAATTTGCACCGAGATGTAAGTACGCAACAGATATCTGCAGAGAAAAAGAACCGGAGCTTATGACAGTGGAAGGTATTCATAAATGCAGATGCCACCATATGAATGATCTTGGAAAGGAGGCGTAATTGATCATGAGCGAAGCATTAGTATCTGTAAAAAACATATCAAAAACATTTTCTGCTAATAAGGGGATGTTTGGAAAGAAAAAATTCGTTCACGCAGTAAACGACGTTTCCTTTGACATTATGCCGGGAGAGACTTTTTCTCTGGTAGGAGAGTCCGGCTGCGGTAAATCCACAACAGGTAAACTGATCGATCATCTGATCACACCGGATACAGGTGAGATCTGGTTTGAAGGAAAAGATATTTCAAAAATCTCTGACAATGAGATGCGCCCTTTAAGATCTGACATTCAGATGGTATTCCAGGATCCCTACGGTTCTCTGAATCCGCGAATGAAGGTTCAGGATTTGATCGGAGAGCCTCTTCTGATCCATACCAATATGACAGCAGGCGAGAGACTGAAAAAGGTTCATGAGCTTCTTGGGGTTGTAGGCTTAAGCCCATCTCACGGAGAGCGTTATCCTCATGAATTTTCCGGCGGACAGCGTCAGCGTATCGGTATTGCCAGAGCGCTTACTGTGCAGCCGAAACTGATCATTGCCGATGAGCCGGTATCTGCTCTTGACGTTTCCATCCAGGCGCAGGTGCTGAACCTCCTTCAGAACCTTCAGAAGGAATATAACCTTACATATCTGTTTATTTCTCACGACCTCAGCGTTGTGGAGATGATTTCAGACAGAATCGGCGTTATGTATCTTGGAACAATCGTTGAGACAGCGCCGAAAAAAGAGCTTTACGCAAATCCGAGACATCCATATACAAGAGCGCTTCTTTCAGCAGTTCCGATCCCGGATCCTGACAAGAAGTCCAAACGTATTATTCTGCAGGGGGATCTTCCAAGTCCAAGTAATCCGCCAAGCGGATGTCTGTTCCATACACGCTGCCCGCACTGTACGGAAAAATGTAAAACAGAGCGTCCTACTCCGGTAGAGGTAGCACCGGGACATATTGTAAAATGTCATTATCCGGATCTGCAAGAAACAACAAAATAAAACCTGCACAGGAGGAAGGTCATGTACACATTTAACAGAGAAGAGTATAACAAGAGAATGGAATGGTACCTGGATGCGAGATTCGGTATGTTTATCCACTGGGGACTTTATTCTATTCCGGCAAGAGGAGAATGGGTAAGAAGTGAAGAGGAAATTCCGAAAGAAGACTATATGAAGTATTTTGAGGAATTTGATCCTGTTGATTACGATCCGAGAGCATGGGCACGGGCTGCAAAAGAAGCAGGTATGAAATATGTGGTACTTACAGCAAAGCATCATGACGGATTCTGCCTTTATGACAGCCAGTACACAGATTTCAAATCCACAAACACAAAATGCGGACGAGACCTGATCAAAGAATATGTGGAGGCTGTTCGCGCAGAAGGTCTGAAGGTAGGAATTTACTTTACGATTATTGACTGGTATCATGACGATTATCCTCATTACGGAGACAGACAGCATCCTATGAGAAATAATCCGGCATACAAAAACGACGGACGTAACTTTGACAATTATCTGACCTATATGCATAACCAGATCCGTGAAATCTGCACCAACTATGGAAAAATTGATATTCTGTGGTTTGACTTTTCCTATGATGATCTCAGAGGAGAGGCATGGAGAGCAACAGAGCTTATGGATATGGTAAGAAGTCTTCAGCCGGAAGTGATCATCGACAACCGTCTGGAGTGCAGCGGCGAGGGTTACGGTTCTCTGGCTGCATGTAAGCCTACCCCGTACCACGGCGATTTTGTAAGCCCTGAACAGATGATTCCGCCAAATGGAATTCAGGACGTGGAGGGCAATGATATTGCCTGGGAAGCCTGTGTGACTATGAACAATCACTGGGGCTATTGTGCTACCGATCATTTTTATAAACCGGCTCCGATGCTGATCAAGAAGCTGGTAGAATGTGTTTCCAAAGGCGGAAATCTCATTCTTAACGTAGGTCCTGATGTGAAGGGCAATATTCCTGAGGAATCCATGAAGATCCTTCAGGAGATCGGTAAATGGATGAAGAAAAACGGAGAGAGTATTTACGGCTGCGGAAAGAGCCAGATTGCAAAACCGGATTACGGACGTGTTACAGCTAAGGGCAATCACGTTTATTTCCATCTTTTTGAAAATACTATCGGACCGGTTCCGCTTCTGGGAGTGCCGAAAGACCGTCTGAAGGGAATCCGTTATCTTGCAACAGGCGCTGAGGTGCCTGTATCAACAAGCTGGGTACACAGTGATTATCCGGATATTGTATTTGCAGATCTGGGTCTGGATCCTGTTCTGCCGGATCAGACAGATACAGTTCTTGACGTAATACTGACAGAAGAGTAACAGCATAAAAACCTCTTAACGGAAAGGAGGTATTTCATGTTTACAGAAGAAAGACAGGCGGCTATTATACAATGTCTTCAGGAAAAGGGTAAGGTAAAGGTAAAGTCCCTTAGTGAAAAATTTCATGTATCAGAGGACTGTATCCGAAAAGACCTGAAGACCCTGGAAAATTCCGGAAAACTGAAAAGAACCTATGGAGGGGCGATCATGTCTCAGGATTACCCCCTCCAGAGAGACGTTATTGACAGACGAAATTATCATCTGGACAAAAAGAAGATTATAGCAGAAAAGGCTTTTGGACTTATCAAAAGCAACGAGACCGTTTTTCTGGATATTTCCACAACTAATATTGAGCTTGCCAAACTTCTTGCTGCCTCCAGGATAAAGGTTGTTGTTGTAAGCAATATGATTGATATTTTGCAGATTCTTGTGCAGAATCCCATGATAACTGTCATTGGTACAGGAGGAACCATGTATCAGGGGGTGAACGGTTTTATGGGAGCGGCAACCATAGAGGTATTGAAGCAGTACAGCTTTGACAGAGCCTTTCTGGGAAGCTGCGGTGTGGATATGGTTGACTGTACGGTCACTACTCTGGGAGTGGAGGACGGGCTGACCAAAAAAGCTGTAATCAACAGCAGCAGACATAAGTACGTTGTAATGGAAAAAGAAAAATTTTATTTTAATGATTCATATAAATTTGCGCATTTTGACGATATAAACGGAATCGTAACAGACGAGTATCCGGACAGTACGATCGTGAGGACGCTGGAGGCATCCGGGGTCAGGCTGGTATAAATGCTGCAAAATAAAGAATCTTTATCTGGATGCCTGCAAAAACGGGCAATAAGGAGGATATATGGCTGATTTTATTCTAGAAGCATGTGTGGATTCAGTGGAGTCCGCACTGTCAGCAGCAAAAGGCGGCGCAGACCGGTTGGAGCTGTGCGGCAGTCTGGTCATCGGAGGAACAACTCCTAATCCGTGGCTGTTTCAGGAAATCCGGAAGCATACAGATATCAGGATCCATGCTCTGATTCGTCCGAGATTTGGTGATTTCTGCTACACAGATGAAGAATTTATCCTGATCCGCGAGGCGGTGAAAGAATTTCGCAGACTTGGAGCAGAAGGCGTTGTTATTGGAATCCTGAAGCCTGATGGAACTCTGAATATGGAACAGATGAAGCATCTGATGGAAGATGCAGAGGGAATGTCTGTCACTCTTCACAGAGCGTTTGATGTGTGCGCAGATCCTTATGAAACAATGGAACAGGCAATTTCCCTTGGAATTGATACAATTCTTACATCAGGACAGAAAAATATCTGTACTGCCGGAGCAGACCTTCTTAAAGATCTTGTAGAAAAGAGCGCCGGAAGAATTACGATCCAGGTTGGAAGCGGAGTGAATGCAGATGTGATCCGTGAGCTTCAGCCAAAAACAGGAGCCACAGCGTTCCATATGTCCGGCAAGGTTACTATGGACAGTGAAATGGAATACCGCAGAGAAGGAGTGAATATGGGGCTTCCGTCTCTCAGCGAGTATGAGATCTGGAGAACTGATGAAGAGGCTGTACGCAGAGCAAGACAGGTGCTTGACGGATTCTGCGGCAGAAATTGAAATATACCTGTATGTCTGTGAGATACCGGACAGGAAAGGGACAATATGAGTGAATTTCTGAAAGAAAACCGGGAGAGAATTCTGGAAGGTTATAAAAAAATAAAAGAACAGTTTCCCGGTGTATTTGAGGAGATAGATAAACAAATAGAAAAGCAGGAGCCGGAAACGGCTCTTGCTTTGAAATATCTTTATATGACAATGCCCTGCAGCGATATAGGAAATTATTCTTTTAAGGTATTTCTTGATTATGCAGAGAACAGCGTAAGGCTGTGGAAAGAAGCGGAAGGTGTCAGATCTCTTCCGGAAGATATTTTTTTGAATTACGTGCTGTATCACAGAGTGAATGAAGAAGAAATCGCGCCCTGCAGAGAATTATTCCATAACGAGATCAGAGGCTTTATGGAAGAAAACAAAAAGCTTTCTCTTATGGACGGATGCAGCAGAAAAGATTTTGCCATTGAGGTAAATTACTGGTGCGCGCAGGAGGCTACTTATCATTGTACAGACGACAGAACACTTTCTGCTCTTACTGTTTACAGAAGAGGAAACGGCCGCTGTGGAGAGGAATCTGTATTTACGGTAAATGCCATGAGGAGTGTGGGGATTCCGGCACGCCAGGTATATGCGCCAAAGTGGTCGCACTGCGATGACAATCATGCCTGGGTAGAAATCTGGAATGATGGAAAGTGGTATTTTCTGGGAGCCTGTGAACCTCTTCC
>NZ_HF999005.1:8079-12306 GCF_000433815.1 Blautia sp. CAG:257 | reverse complement strand
CTCTTCCGATCCTGAATAAGGGATGGTTTACAAATGCCTCTTCAAGAGCAATGATGGTTCATTCCCGCTGGTTTGATCCGGCTTCTTCTGATGAGGAAACCATTGGAAAAGACGGAATGGTGACAATGCTCAATGAGCTTTCACGGTATGCAGAGGTCACAGAATTTACAGTGGAAGTATGCGATAAAGACGGCGAACCGGTTCAGGGCGCAGAGATATCCTTCCAGGTTCTGAACTATGCGGAATTATCTCCTGTTGCAGAGGGAGTTACTGACAAAGCCGGAAAATGCAGGTTCACAACCGGTCTGGGAAGTCTGGCCGTACAGGTTTCCTGTGGGGAATTCTGTGAATGTGTATTTGCTGATACAAGAGAACAAAAAGAAATCAAAGTTACTCTTGGAGAAAATTCCAGACAGGAAAACATCTGGAAAGAAATTGACATGATCGCTCCGGTGGATACTCCGGTAAATACAGATATGCCTACGCCGGAACAGACGGCAGAGGGAAATATCCGACTGGAAAAAGCGTCTGCAAAGAGAATAGCAAAGACAGAAAACCGGGTAAATCCTGAATGTGAAAAATTCCTTCAGAATGTGTCTGAGTCAGACTGCGAGGAAAGTACTCTGAGAGCAGAGCTTCTTGAAACACTTACAGAAAAAGACAGAACAGACTGTGTGGCAGAGGTTCTGGAAGAGCATCTTGCTTACGCGGCGCCTTATGAGGAAAATATGGAACATTCTGTTTTTGTAAAGTATGTTCTGAATCCAAGAGTGGATGATGAGGTTCTGATGAAATACAGAGCCGCTGTGGAAGCAGAGTTTTCTGAGGAAGAAAAAGCCGGTTTCCGGGAAGATCCTGCAGCAATCTGGACCGCTGTTGACAAAAAGATCATTTCTCTTCCGGATAAGGAAAGAGCAAGTGTGATCACCACACCTTCCGGATGCCTGAAAATGGGAGTGGGAAGTACTCTCTCAAAGAAAATTCTTTTTGTTGCCATTGCAAGAACCCTGGGTATTCCGGCAAGACTGAATCCGGAAGACCGTTCCATGGAATACAGAAAAGACGGAAGATTTGTTCCTGTCCTTCCGGAGGCAGAAAAGAGCTGCAGCCTTGTACTGAAGTCAGGGGATGGAACTGTATGGAAATATTTCCAGAACTGGACAATGGGCAGACTGGAAAATGGAAAATATGTTTCCCTTCGTCTGGGAGGTCTTACATGGCAGGATGATCTTCTGAATGCAGAGCTGGAGCCGGGAGAGTACAGAATCATTACCTCCAATCGTCTGCCAAACGGAAATATGTTTGCTTATGTATATTATTTTTCAATGGCAGCAGGAGAAAAGAAAGAAATTTCACTTGTCCTCAGACAGGCAGATCTGGAGGATATGCTTGAAAATATTGAACTTCCTGAATTTGAACTGCGTAAGGATGAAGCCGGCACAGAAAAAGTAAAGGCGTCTGAGCTTACTGCGGAAGGAAAGCATATTCTTATGTTCCTGGAAGAAAGCAGAGAGCCTACAGAACATATTCTCAATGAAATGATGGAACAGCCGGAAGCTTTCCGGAAAATCTGCTCCGGTATTATCTTTGTGGTGCAGAGTGAGTCAGCGCTTCAGGATCCCACAATGAAAAAGGCGCTTGCCATGTTCCCGGAAATTCAGGTTTATTATGACTGCTTTGCAGACCACATTGAGCTTCTTGGAAGAAGAATGTATGTGGATCATGAAAAACTTCCGCTTATTATTGTAACATCCGGAAAAATGAATGGAATTTTTGCCACAAGCGGTTATAATGTAGGTACAGGAGATATGCTTCTCAGACTGATGTAGAAGCTGTCCTGAACATATCAATTATTTTATCCTAAGAAAAGGGGGATTTTTGAAATGAAATTTTATTGCGGAGAAGACTACAAGGCAATGAGCCGCATTGCAGCAAACATTATTTCCGCACAGATCATTATGAAGCCGGACTGTGTTCTGGGACTGGCTACAGGATCTTCACCGGAAGGAACATATGCTCAGCTTGTAGAATGGTACAAAAAAGGAGATCTGGATTTCTCTCAGGTTACAAGCGTAAACCTTGACGAGTACAGAGGACTTTCCGGAGATAATGACCAGAGCTATCGTTACTTTATGAACACTCATCTGTTCGATCATGTAAATATTGATAAGAGCAGAACCTTTGTGCCAAACGGACTGGAGCCGGACAGCGAGAAAGCATGCCGCGAGTATGACGCTGTTGTAGAAGCTACAGGCGGCGTTGACCTTCAGCTTCTTGGAATCGGACATAACGGACATATCGGTTTTAACGAGCCTGCAAAAGAATTCTGCAAAAATACTCAGTGCGTGGATCTGACAGAGAGCACCATTGAGGCAAACAAGAGATTCTTTGAGAAAGAAGAGGACGTTCCCCGTCAGGCTTACACCATGGGAATCGGAACCATTATGCGCGCAAAGAAAATCCTTCTTGTGGCATCCGGCGAAGGCAAGGCAGACATTATTGCAAAAGCATTTACAGGCCCGATCACACCTGAGGTTCCTGCTTCTATCCTTCAGCTTCACAATGATGTGACAGTTGTATGCGATAAAGCTGCAATGAGCAAGATTAAATTATAAATATTTCATAAAAATTATAAAGAAAGAACTGGCATGATGACATCTGTCTGAAGGTAGAGTATAATGGGAACACTTATTACTTTACTGAATCTGCTGTAAAGAAAGGGAGATCAATGGACAGATTATATAAAAAACTGGAAGCGTATGGGAAATCAGATTTCTATCCATTCCACATGCCGGGACATAAGAGAAATCCCCTGTCTGTGGCAGGGGATTTTTCTGTACAACAGGATATTACGGAGATCAACGGATTTGATAATCTTCATCATCCGGAAACAATTTTAAAGGAAGCACAGGAAAACGCCGCCCGGCTCTATCAGGTACAGGAGAGTTTTTTCTGTATCAATGGAAGCACCGGGGCAATTCTGGCAGCCGTATCTGCTGCTGTAAAAAAAGGCGGACATATTCTGATCGCAAGGAACTGTCACAAAGCAGTTTATCATGCAGCTTATCTTCGTGATCTGAAGGTTTCCTATATTTATCCACATGAGGATGCAGAACTGGGGATAAACGGAGGAATTTCTCCGCAGCGTGTGGAAAGATGCCTTGATGAAAATCCGGATATCGAAGCAGTCCTTCTGACCTCACCTACCTATGATGGAATTGTATCTGATATAAAAACAATTGCAGAGATTACTCACAGTCATAATATTCCTCTGATCGTAGATGAAGCCCATGGAGCGCATTTTTGTTTTTCTGATTATTTTCCTGTGTCGGCAGCAGAGCTTGGGGCGGATATTGTGATCCACAGTCTGCATAAAACCCTGCCTTCCATGACTCAGACAGCTCTTCTTCACAGGTGCAGTGAAAGGGTGGACAGAAATCTTCTGGTAAGATTTCTGGGAATCTATCAGACCAGCAGCCCATCCTATGTTCTTATGGCTTCTATGGATGCCTGTATGTACAAAATAGAACAGGATGGACAGAGGATGTTTGCGGAATATACTGAGAATCTGGAAAGAGCCAGGAAGCGGCTCCGAAAAGGCTCCTGTATCCGGCTTGTGGAGCCGGGAGATCCGGCTATGAATGTATTTGATGCAGACAGATCAAAAATCATCCTTTCTACAGTACACAGTACCATGAACGGAAGACAGCTTGCAGAAGTTCTGAGGCAGGACTTCCATCTGGAAATAGAAATGGAAGCAGAAAATTATGTGATTGCCCTGACTTCTGTGGGCGATACGGAAGAAGGATTTGACAGACTGTGCAGAGCTGTTGAAGAAATTGACAGCCGGGACTCGTTAAAATACAGTGAGGAAGCTGTTAAAAAAGAAAGGTGCCGATGTGCGGAGCTGAATTCCCTTATGAGAATTTCATGCGCTATGGATGCTTTAAGTGAAAGATGTACTCTGGAAGAAAGCATTGGAAGAATATCGGTGGAGTTTGCGTACCTTTATCCTCCGGGAATCCCTCTTGTTGTACCCGGGGAGCAGATTACCGGACTCCTGATAAAAAATATGAAAAGATATCTGGAGCAGGGACTGGAGCTCCAGGGGCTCAGTGATATGTCAGACAGTACGATTCTTGTTCTTGCCAGAGATACAAGAGAGATCGTACCAAAAAAATCTGAGGGAAAGGTTAAAATACAGGAATAATGGGAAAGATTTTTTAT
>NZ_HF999005.1:0-8027 GCF_000433815.1 Blautia sp. CAG:257 | reverse complement strand
AAGAGTGCTTCCGGTAAGGACAGGATTTACTCCATTCTTTCCAAAGACGAGAGCCTTGGACTGAAAAGACTGGTGCTTTATACCACACGCCCCATACGGGCAGGCGAAGAAAACGGCAGAGAATATTATTTTACAGATGAAAACAGGCTGGAGGAATTCAGGAAAACCAACAGGCTGATTGAATCAAGAGCTTATCATACGGTTCACGGAATCTGGACTTATTTTACTGCAGATGACGGACAGATCAATCCACAGGGAACAGATTATCTGGGGATCGGAACTCTGGAATCCTACCGTAAAATGAAAGAATATTACGGGGAGGAAACAGTCTGCCCGATATATATTCAGGTAGAGGACGGAGAACGGCTTCAGAGGGCGCTTATCAGGGAGAAGCAGCAGGAAAATCCCAGGTATGCAGAAATGTGCCGCAGGTTTCTGGCAGATCAGGAGGATTTTTCGGAGGAGAATATCCTTGCAGCAGGTATCCGGATCCGGTTCGAAAATGATGATCTGGATAATTGTGTCAGAAATATTATAAAATATATAAAATCTGTGACATAAGCAAAAACACTTTTTATTAACAGACAAAATATGATATAATGTGATTTATCAGGATAAAGATAAACGCGAAAAAGTGAGGTGATTCTGAATGGCTGGTTTTAATAATATTATTGGACACGAAGAGATTATCAGGCATTTAAAGAATGCAATGAAAACAGGGAAGGTTTCCCATTCTTATATTTTTACCGGAAGACCCGGATCAGGAAAAAAACTTCTTGCAACAACCTATGCGATGACGCTTCAGTGTGAGACAGGCGGAACAGAGCCCTGCCAGAAATGCGATTCATGCAAAAAGGCTATGGGCAAGAATCATCCTGATATTATTATGGTAAATCATGAAAAACCGGGAACAATCAGTATTGATGAGATCAGAGAACAGGTAATTTATGATGTAGCGGTGAAACCATACTGCAGTCCCCACAAAATTTATATTATCCCGGATGCAGAGCTTATGACAGTACAGGCTCAGAACGCTCTTTTAAAAACCATTGAGGAGCCGCCTGAGTATGCGGTGATCATGCTGCTTACAAGCAATGCAGATGCAATGCTGCCGACCATTCAGTCACGCTGCGTCAGACTGGATCTGAAGGTTGTGGATGACAGCCTTGTAAAAAAATATCTGATGGAACGTCTTCACGTGCCGGATTATCAGGCAGAGATAGATGCAAGCTTTGCACAGGGAAGTATAGGAAAAGCAAAGGAGGCAGCTACCTCGGAGGAATTTTCCAATATTACACAAAATGCTCTGAAAATCCTGAAAAATGCAAATTCTATGGAGGTTTATGAGCTGGCGGATGAAATTAAACTTTTATCCGGAGAAAAACAAAGTATCGACGATTATCTGGATATTTTCCAGTTCTGGTTCAGAGATGTCCTGATGTTTAAGGCGACCAGAGAGATTGATAATCTGGTATTTAAGCAGGAAATTAATTATATCAAGGAACAGGCCAGTCAGCGCTCCTATGAGAATCTGGAAAAAATCCTGGAGGCACTGGAAAAAACAAAAGTACGTCTCCGTGCCAATGTAAACTTTGAGCTTGCGCTTGAGCTGTTGTTCCTGACGATCAGGGAGAGATAGAATGACAAAAGTAGTAGGTATCAGATTCCGGAATGTCGGAAAAATATATTATTTTAACCCAAAAGAATATAAAATGAAAATCGGCGATCATGTGATCGTTGAAACTGCAAGAGGCATAGAGTTCGGAAGAGTAGTGCTTGGGCCAAAGGAAGTGGGAGAGGATGAGGTGATCCATCCTCTGAAAGAAGTCCTTCGCGTGGCAACTTCTGAAGATGAAGAAAGAGAAAAGCAGAATCGTCAGAAAGAAAAAGAAGCGTTTAAAATCTGCCAGAAAAAAATCAGGGATCATGGTCTGGAAATGAAACTGATCGATGCAGAATATACCTTTGATAACAACAAAGTTCTGTTTTATTTCACTGCAGACGGAAGAATTGATTTCCGTCAGCTTGTAAAAGATCTGGCAGCTATTTTTAAAACAAGAATTGAACTTCGTCAGATCGGCGTCCGTGATGAGACAAAAATCCTGGGAGGAATCGGAATCTGCGGAAGATGCCTGTGCTGTCATACGTATCTTTCTGAGTTTGCTCCGGTATCGATCAAGATGGCAAAAGAGCAGAATCTTTCTCTGAACCAGACAAAAATTTCCGGAGTATGCGGAAGACTGATGTGCTGTCTGAAGAATGAGCAGGAAACCTATGAGGAGCTGAACAAAAAGCTGCCGGGAACAGGAGATACCGTGACCCTGCCTGACGGTCTTCAGGGAACCGTCCACAGCGTCAATGTACTGAGACAGCTGGTGAAGGTAATTGTTGAAGTTAATGATGAAAAGGAAATTCAGGAGTATCCGGTAGAAGAATTAAAATTCCGTCCCAGAAAGAAAAAAGTAAAGATTTCCGAAAAGGAAATGAAAGAACTGGAACGGCTGGAAGATAAAGAAGGAGATTCCAAATCTCATGGAAAATAATCTGCGGGACAGTCTGGTAAAGCCGGGAGAGCGTGTGGATGATCTCCAAAATGGGTATTATGTGATCCAGAATCCGGAAAAATTCTGTTTTGGAATGGACGCGGTTCTGTTATCCGGCTTTGCAAAAATAAAAAAAGATGAGCGTGTTCTGGATATGGGAACCGGCACAGGAATTATTCCTGTTCTTCTGAAGTCGAAGACACCGGGAGAGCATTTTACCGGATTGGAGATACAGGAGGAATGTGCCGAAATGGCGCAGAGAAGCGTAGCTTATAACAATCTGGAACAGGACATTGATATTGTCTGTGGTGATATTAAAGAGGCTGCTGAAATTTTCGGAGCAGCTTCTTTTCATGCAGTAACAAGCAATCCGCCATATATGATCGGACAGCACGGGCTGCAGAATCCCTATATGGCAAAAGCAATTGCCAGACATGAAATCCTCTGTACTCTGGAAGATGTGGTCAGTCAGGCTGCAAAAGTTTTAAAGGACAGAGGACGTTTTTACATGGTACACCGACCGTTTCGGCTGGTGGAAATTTTTCAGGTACTTACCAGGTACAAGCTGGAACCAAAAAGAATGCAGCTTGTTTATCCCTTTAAAGACCGGGAACCGAATATGGTTCTTATTGAGGCCTTAAAAGGCGGCAATTCAAGAATTACAGTGGAAAAACCATTGATTGTGTATGAGAAGCCGGGCGTGTATACAGAAGAAATACTGAAAATATACGGACCCGGAGTGTAAATCCAGAATCGGGCAAGAATCGGAACAGAAATCCGGTTTTGTATAGATGATGATATTTATTAACTTCTGGCTAATTATTTTAAATATTAAAATAATTTGTCGGGAAGTTAAGCGCAAACTGACAGTAAGCTTGATAGGACTTTAAAAGTTCATGATTTATATGTTTATTAAAAAATGATAAAACAGTTTTTAAATTTACAGATACTGTAAATAAAATCTTAAACTACAAGGAGCGGAGAATGAATATGAGCGGAAAATTATATTTATGTGCAACCCCAATCGGAAACCTGGAGGATATTACGCTCAGAGTTCTCCGGACCTTAAAGGAAGTCGATCTGATTGCTGCGGAAGATACCAGAAACAGCATCAAGCTTCTGAATCACTTTGACATAAAAACACCTATGACCAGTTACCATGAATATAACAAAATTGAAAAGGCGCATACTCTGATAGAAAAAATGCAGGGCGGAATGAATATTGCCCTTATTACAGATGCAGGAACTCCCGGAATCTCAGATCCGGGAGAAGAGCTTGCGGCCATGTGCTATGAAGCTGGAATTGAAGTCACTTCGCTTCCGGGACCTGCTGCCTGTATTACAGCCCTTACGCTGTCCGGACTTCCTACAAGAAGATTTGCATTTGAGGCATTTCTTCCCATGGACAAAAAAGAGCGCAGAGAGGTGCTTCAGGAGCTTGTGGATGAAACAAGAACCATTATTATTTACGAGGCCCCCCATAAGCTGGTGAAGACCCTGAAGGATCTTAAAGAAACCCTTGGAAACAGAAGAATAACACTTTGCAGGGAGCTTACCAAAAAGCATGAGACTGCTTTTCGTACAACCATAGACCAGCTGATCGCCTGTTATGAGAACGAAAAGCCTCTTGGAGAGTGTGTGCTTGTAATTGAAGGCAAAAGCCGCCAGGAGCTGAAAAAAGAGGCAGAAGCCTCCTGGGAGGAGATTTCCATAGAGGAGCATATGGAGATTTATGAAAGTAAGGGGCTTTCCCGGAAAGATGCCATGAAGCAGGTGGCAAAGGACCGGGGAGTAAGTAAAAGAGAGATTTATCAGTATCTGGTAAATGGAGAGAAATAGAAGCTATTTATTATTGAATAAAAGCATAAATATGAAAGGGAATGCTGTATGAATGATTTTATCATAGTACGGCATTCTTTTTGTTTACAGGAAAACAGTGAAATTGAGATATAAAATCGACAAAATATAGCAAATTCTTCTGTTGCAGATTGATTTTTATAATGCTAAGATAAAAACAGAGCAACATTTTCTTTTTTATTCTTAATTACATTTCATATAGCAGATGACAGATCTGTCTTTCCGGAAAATTCTTGCTTTACTACCCATTACAGAGGCAGGAGTTTATATCGGGGGAAACTCCTGAGAGATCTTAAGGAGGTTCTATATGAATAAGGACAGAGAGAATGCCAGAAAGCAAGATAAAACAGTTTTGCAGTGGCACCCTGCATTTTTTGCAGATATTCAGATTGAACTGCAGGAAGATGCAGACAGTCTGATTTTTGAGAATGAGCATCAACTGGGAACAAAACCTATGGAAATAGATGTTCTGGTAATTAAAAAAGAAGATGGGAAAATGATACATAAAAATATCGGAAGAATTTTTCGAAAGCATAATATTATTGAATACAAGAGTCCAGATGACTATCTTAGCATTGATGATTTTTATAAAGTTTATGGGTATGCCTGTTTTTATAAAGCTGATGCCAGAGCAGTAAATATGATTCAGATTCAGGATTTGACAATCTCTCTGGTATGTAGTAAATATCCCAGAAAACTGATGAATCATTTAAAACTTGAAAGGAAATATAGAATTCAGAAAATTGAATCTGGAATTTATTATGTAAATGGTGATGTGATTCCTGTTCAGCTTATTGTTATATCAGAACTGGATCCGAACAGAAATCTTTGGCTTCGAAGTCTGACAAATCATCTGGATAATGAAAATATGATTCGTCAAATTTTAGGAGAGTATAACGGAAATCTGGATAACACTTTGTATCGTTCTGCCATGAACATGATAGTAAAAGCCAATAAAGACAAATTTAAAGAGGGAGATGTGCTTATGTGTGAAGCATTAGAAGAGTTATTTATGGAAATTATGCCTGACCGGGTTCAGAAGCTTATGGATGAGGCCCAGAAGGCAAGAGATGAAGAAACGGCACAAAAAATAGAAGAGAATGCTGTACAAATAAACAAGTTGACATCTATACTTTTGGAGGAAGGACGGATTGATGATGTAAAAAGGGCATCAGAGGACAGAAATTATCAAAAGAAATTACTGAAGGAGTTTGGATTGCTTTCAGAAAAGGTGTAAATTAATAGAATTTTAAACAGAAAAACAGGATTTTGAGCTTGAATATGGATTTATAAAAACAGAGCTATGTCTTATGTGAATTCTCTCAGATGTGTTGAGAATATTTACTCTGCATTTGGGGAGTGGTTCACTGAAAGATATAGCTTTTTTCAGCGTTTTGCGCAAATTTAATGGAAAGCACCCCCATTTTGTGTTATAATAAATTAGTATTACTATGTCTATTTATCAGTGGGTGCAGGATTTCTGTATGCCTGTTGATGCCATAAATATAGAATGACAGGAGGACGCAAATGGGCGGAGAGAATACAGAGTACGGAGCGGATCAGATTCAGATTCTGGAAGGACTGGAAGCTGTAAGAAAAAGACCGGGAATGTACATTGGAAGTACGTCAAGCAGGGGCCTGCATCATCTTGTATATGAAATCGTGGATAATGCGGTGGATGAAGCGCTGGCAGGATTTTGTACGGAAATTCAGGTGACGATCAATCCTGATAATTCAATTACAGTTGTAGATAACGGAAGAGGTATTCCGGTAGGAATCAACCATAAAGCGGGAATTCCTGCAGTTGAGGTGGTATTTACCATCCTTCATGCAGGCGGTAAATTCGGCGGCGGAGGATATAAGGTATCAGGAGGACTTCACGGAGTCGGAGCATCTGTTGTAAACGCACTTTCTGAATGGCTTGAGGTTTCTATTTTTAAAGAGGGAAAAGAATACAAACAGAGATATGAAAGAGGACACACCATGTATCCTCTGAAGGTTGTGGGAGACTGTTCGCCTGAATATACAGGAACAACCGTAACCTTTTTACCTGATAAAGAAATTTTTGAAGAAACTGTTTATGATTACGATATTCTCAAGCAGCGCCTTCGTGAGATGGCTTTTCTTACAAAAGGGCTGAAGATCATTCTCAGAGACGACAGAGAAGAGTCAAAAAAAGAAAAATCTTTCCACTATGAGGGAGGAATTCAGGAGTTTGTTACTTATCTGAACAGAAGCAAGGAAGCTCTTTATCCTGAGGTTGTATATTGTGAAGGTGAGAAAGACGGCGTTGTGGTAGAGGTTGCCATGCAGCACAATGATTCCTATACAGAAAATACCTATGGTTTCGTAAATAATATCAATACTCCGGAGGGCGGAACTCATATCGTGGGCTTCCGTAATGCTCTGACAAAGACATTTAACGATTATGCCCGGAAAAACAAGCTTCTGAAAGACAGCGAGCCAAACTTAAGCGGTGATGATATCCGTGAGGGTCTGACTGCTATTGTCAGTGTAAAAATCGAGGAGCCTCAGTTTGAGGGACAGACGAAACAGAAGCTGGGCAACAGCGAGGCCAGAGGCGCTGTTGATTCTATTGTCAGCAGACAGCTGGAGATTTTTCTGGAGCAGAATCCAACTGTGGCAAAAGCGACAGTGGAAAAGTCTGTTCTTGCTCAGAGAGCCCGTGAGGCAGCCAGAAAAGCCAGAGATCTTACCAGAAGAAAATCAGCCCTTGACGGTATGGCGCTTCCCGGCAAGCTGGCAGACTGTTCAGATAAGGATCCGAAAAACTGTGAGATCTATATTGTAGAGGGAGATTCTGCGGGTGGTTCTGCAAAAACAGCCAGAAACCGTGCAACACAGGCAATCCTTCCCCTAAGAGGAAAAATCCTCAATGTTGAAAAAGCCCGTTTAGATAAAATTTACGGAAATAAAGAGATCAAGGCTATGATCACAGCTTTTGGAACAGGAATCCACGAAGATTTTGATATCAGTAAGCTTCGTTATCACAAGATCATCATCATGACAGATGCCGATGTAGATGGCGCGCATATTGCAACACTTCTTCTTACGTTCCTGTATCGTTTTATGCCTGAGCTTATTAAACAGGGATATGTTTATCTGGCGCAGCCGCCTCTTTATAAAATCGAAAAAAATAAAAAGGTATGGTATGCCTATGATGATGCGGAGCTGAACCGTATTCTGGAGGAAATAGGCCGCGACAATAATAATAAGATCCAGCGTTACAAAGGTCTTGGTGAAATGGATGCGGACCAGCTTTGGGAGACAACTATGGATCCTGAAAAGAGAATCCTTCTGAGAGTGACAATGGATGAATCCGCAACCTCGGAGATAGACCTTACTTTTACAACTCTGATGGGAGATAAGGTAGAGCCAAGACGTGAATTTATCGAAGAGAACGCAAGATTTGTAGAAAATCTGGATATCTAGGAGAATAAAAAATGGAAGACAATATTTTTGATAAAGTGCATGAGGTGGATCTGCAGAAGACCATGGAAAAATCTTATATAGATTATGCCATGAGTGTAATCGCCTCACGAGCGCTGCCGGATGTCCGGGACGGACTGAAACCGGTACAGAGACGAGTTCTGTATTCAATGATAG
>NZ_HF999004.1:15611-43663 GCF_000433815.1 Blautia sp. CAG:257 | reverse complement strand
AAAACAGGTGACTGTGGATAAAACTGCGGAAACTCAAGTTTATCTCCGATTGCAAATTTATCGTTTTTTCTGTATAATATAAGAAATTTTGCAAATTACAAGGAGGAAACGACATGAAAGGAACTTTATATGGCGTAGGTGTGGGACCGGGAGATCCGGAACTGATGACGCTGAAAGCAGTGCGCCTGATCCGTGAAAATAAAATCATTGCAGTACCGGGAGCTGATCCAAAAGAGACAGTTGCCTACAAAATTGCAGTACAGGCAGTGCCGGAACTGGCAGAAAAGGAACTTCTTCCCATTTATATGCCTATGACCCACGATCTGGAGGAACTGGAACGAAATCATGCTAAAGGAGCCCAAACCCTGGAATCTCATCTGGAACAGGGAAATAATATTGTTTTTCTGACTCTGGGAGATCCCTGTGTATACTCCACCTTTTCTTATCTTCAGAAGCGTGTGGAGCAGGACGGTTATCCCACAGCGCTTGTCAGCGGTATTACGTCTTTCTGCGCTGCAGCGGCACGTTTGAATATTCCTCTTTCCGAATGGAACGAACAGCTTCATATTGTCCCCGCCGTTCATCGTCTGGACAGTACCTTAAGCGAATCCGGCAATTACATATTGATGAAATCCGGGAAGAAAATGAATCAGGTAAAAGAAATTCTTGCCCAGAGTAACCGTGATGTTATGATGGTAGAAAACTGCGGTATGGAAAATGAGCATATTTATCGCAGTGTGGAAGAGATTCCTGACGATGCAGGCTATTACTCTCTGATCATTGCCAAAGAAAAGAAAAATTCACATGATTGAAACAAAAAATCTTACAAAAACCTTTGACAGCTTTACTGCTGTAGATCATCTGAATCTGAAAATTGAGTCCGGTGAGTTTTTCGGACTTCTTGGCCCAAACGGGGCAGGCAAAACAACGACCATCAGTCTTTTGTCCACCCTTCTCCTTCCCACAGAGGGCGAAATTCTTATTGACGGACAGACACTTACCAGAAGCCGGCCTGATCTGAAGCGCAAAATCAGTGTAATCACCCAGGAGTATTCCATGCGCCAGGATATGAATATGGATGAGATTATGGAATATCAGGGACGGCTGTATTTTATGCCCAAAAAAGAAATCCGCCGCCGTACAGAAGAACTTCTGGATTTCTGTGATCTTCTGAAATTCCGAAAGCGTACTGTCCGTAAACTTTCCGGAGGAATGAAACGTAAGCTTATGGTCTGCCGGGCCCTTCTTACAGAACCTGAAATCCTGCTTCTGGACGAACCCACTGCTGGTATGGACGCCCTTTCCAGAAGACAGATGTGGAATCTCCTGCGTCAGCTGAACGGTAAAAATCTTACGATCCTTCTTACCACCCATTATATGGAGGAAGCTCAGTCCCTCTGCGGTCGCGTGGCTCTTATGGATCATGGAAAACTGGAAGAGGTCAATACTCCTTCAGGTCTGATTGACAGCCTTGGGAAATACACAGTGGATGAAACTGCATCTGAAGGTACCAGAAGTCATTATTTCCACAGCCGCCAGGAAGCCATTGATTTTCTTTCTTCTCTGTCATGCCAGGCAGCCCTTCGTGAAACGACTCTGGAAGATGTGTTTGTAGAACGGGCAGGCAGACACCTGTCCCCTTCATAAAGGAGAAGAGCATGGGAATAATTACAATTTTATGGGAAAAATGGGTGGAATTTCGAAGAGATTTTTATAAAATCACTCTGGCAGCCATGATAGCTCCTCTTATGTATCTGGTTGTTTTTGGTATGGGGATTCAGACCATGTCTCATGGAGAACCTTATCTGAACTTTCTGATCCCCGGCGTAGTCTCACTGACTACCATGAATGGCAGCTTTAATGCCATTGCCCAGAATCTGAACGTACAGCGTCTTTACGAGAAAGCTTTTGACCAGGTTATGATTTCCCCTACGCCTCTGTGGCAGTTTATTGCCGGTCAGATCATTGGCGGCAGTCTCCGGGGTCTGTATGCAGGAAGCATTATTTTAATCCTTACCATGCCCATTGAAACAGGACTGATTTTTAATGGATGGTCATTTTTTGTAATGTTCTTAAACGGCGCTGTATTTTCCGCAATCGGAGTGGTAGTCTCTTTTCTGGCCAAAAATCATGCAGATGTTCCCCGTTTTTCCAATTATATCATTATGCCAATGGCCTATCTGTGCAATACCTTTTTTTCAACGGAAAAAATCCCCGGCATTCTGGGCGATACTGTTGCCGCACTGCCTTTGTCCCAGACAAGCCAGATGATCCGTACCATTTCCGGTGGCGGCAAAGTAAACTTTACCGGAATCGGGATCCTGCTCCTTTATCTTTTTGTTTTTACAGCCGGGGCATCCTGGTTCATTTATAAGAAAAAAAACCTTTAACTTTAAAAAGCAGGAATATCTCCCTTTACAGTTTCGGGGATTCCTGCTTTTATCTGTCAGCGCCTTACTCCGCCGCCCTTTGTCCTGTTATAGGATTTCTCTGCGCGGAAGATCCTGATCAGGCGCTTTTCTTTTTTATTCAGTCTTTTTTCCGAACAGGGAAGTATTCTTACGTAAGCCTGCCTTCCATACTTGATATCAGCGTATACATCTCCGTTTCCTTTTCCGTTAAAATGTGAATGAACTCTGTGATACACATGGATGGACTGTCCTACATAAACATCCTTATATCTTCGAAATCCCCGTCCTCTGGGCTGATTGTCATAAATAAGAATCACGTAGCAGCCGGGACCGTCCTGATACTTATAACCGGAAGTGCCTCTCCCGCCTCTCCAGGAGCTGATCCAGTTTTTTTCAAAGTCTTTCCAGAACAACATTCCTTTGGAAATAATCTTATTCCTTTTTCTCCTGTCCATGAAAAAGGATGCCACAGGCCGTATAATCGTAATAAATACAAATACTCCCAGAATCCCCAGAACCAGATACATAACTACCTGTCCGGGATCCGGAGATTTTATATTGATCTTTTCCGGTATCTTTTTCAGTATTTCTCTGATGTATTCTGATAAATCCATATCATCCCTTATCCTCTGAAGTATATTTTATGCATCTCCCCATACACTTCTGTTTTTACAACAGCTCCCCCAGATGTTTTTCGAAGCACACACCTTCATTGCGGTCTGTTCCCTCAAGAACGGTATCATGGATTGCTCCGGAAATAAATCGTACTGCCTTTTTTACGGTTTCTGCAGTATCCATTCCTTTCACCATACCCGCGCTTAAAACAGAGGCAAAAAGATCTCCGGTTCCTGAATAGCTTCCGCCTTCTTTTTTTGCCGTAACCCATTCCCAATTACTTTCATTTACGATCAGATTTGCCATTTCCGCCTCTTTGTCTGCACTCTTTGTATAAAGATCGATTCCCGTGATCACTGCTTCTGTATGAAAGTTCTCTGCGATCTTCTGTCCGGTTTTCCGGATTTCAGCCATAAACGCCTCTGTTTCCAGGCCGGATAAATACTTCCACCGGCAATGCATTTCTTCTTTTCCATAAAGAAGAAGCAGCGCTTCCGTAAGATTTGGGGTGATCATACTTGCCTTTTCTGCAAGCTGACGCATTTTTTCACAAAGGGCTTCTGTATAAATGGGGTATTCCATCCCATTGTCTCCGAGAATGGGATCTGTCAGTATTCTGGTATCTGCATCTGCAAATCTTTCTATAAATTCCAGAGCCATTTCCGCCTGATCATCCCCTGCCAGAAATCCGGTATAAATTCCGTTCGGACGAAAATCCATTTTTTCCCATTGATCCATAATCTCTTCCATATGCTCTGTATAATCATCGTAATAATAGGACGGAAATCCCGTCTGCGCACTTAAAACGGCAGTGGGAAGCGGGCAGGCCTGTACCCCCATCACCGAGATCACGGGAATTGCCGCTGTCAGAGAGCATTTTCCCAGACCGGATAAATCATTTAAAACTGCAATTTTTTTCAAAGCTTTTCTCCTTAACTTGCATTTTCCTTTGCTGTGCTATAGAATATCATCAACATGTATCTCAAAAAACAACCAGTTTTTGTTATTTTTAGGGGGACAGTTTATGATAAATCAGCAGTCTGCAGCAAAAGAAAAGAAAAAAAATCAGATTTTTCATTTTTCACAAAATACTGACGGCCCCGAGCTTCTTTATCTCCAGGTTTACCACCATTACAGAAACCTGATCACAGCCCGGAAGCTTCTTCCCGGAAGCCGGATGCCTTCTCTGCGTAAATGTTCTCAGGAGCTTCAGCTAAGCCGCACAACAGTGGAAAACGCTTATCTTCAGCTTGCCGCAGAGGGCTATATTATTTCCAAAGCCCAGAGCGGCTACTACGTCACTGATATTGCCACGAAAGAGCCTTTGCCCCGCCAGACGGAAAAGCCTTCTCTCCCTCCCTGCAGGTATGATCTTTCTTCTTCCGGCGTGGACCGGGAAAGCTTTCGCTTTGACCTCTGGCAGCGATATCTGAAAAGCGCTCTCCGGCAAAACCAGAGGCTTCTCACTTACGGAGAGCCTCAGGGGGAAGCAGATTTTCGTCAGGCTCTTTCCGACTATGTTTACCAGAAGCGGAATATTGCCTGTTCACCTGATGATATTGTAGTTGGCGCGGGAGTCCAGAGCCTTCTGCAGATTCTCTGCCCTCTGATCCGGGACAAAAAAACCGTTTCCTTTCCCACTCCCTCTTTTATTCAGGGCAGCACCGTATTCTCTGATTTTGGTTTCCAGGTCCGATACCGCAACAAGGACAGCGGAGTTATTTATGTTTCTCCTGCCCACATGACAAAATGGGGCGAGATCATGCCTGTTTCCAGGAGACTGGAGCTGATCCGCTATGCCGCAGAGCATAAAAGCCTGATCATTGAGGATGATTTTGAAAATGAATTTGTGTATCTCCAAAAACCCACGCCTTCTCTGTTCAGCCTTTCGGGAGGACATGACGTTGTTTATATCGGTTCTTTTTCCAGGCTTCTTCTGCCCTCTATCCGGGTAAGCTTTATGATACTTCCTCCGGGACTTTCTGAGGCCTACCGGAAAAAATCCGAATATTATAATCAGACTGCTTCCAAAGCAGAACAGATCGCCCTGTGCCAGTTTATCCGGGACGGTCATCTTTCCGCTCAGACACGGCGGCTGAAACGGCTGTATTCTGCCAAGCTGAAGGAGCTTCTTTCCACGGTCAGAGAAACCTTTGGCACAGACTGCAGTATTCAGATCGGAGCCGCCGGAACCAGCCTTGCCCTTACGCTTCCCTGTCAGGCAGACGGCGCATCTGTAAAAAAAGCAGCACGACTTCTGGGACTGCGCCTTACTGTTCTGAAAGAAGACCCGTCTGCCATCACTCTGCTGCTTTCCTGCTCCTCTATGCCCACAGGAGACTTCCATCCTGCCTGCGGACTTCTGAAGCAGGTAATTGATAGTTTTTAATCTCTCCGGTTGTCGATCATGTAAAGCAGGGCATTGCAGATACAGGCTGCAATATTGCTTCCTCCTTTACGTCCCCGGGCCACAATATAAGGCGCTCCCGACTCCATGATCAGTTCTTTTGACTGCACCACATTCACAAAGCCTACAGGAACGCCAATGATCAGCTCCGGATCCAGCTTTCCTTCCTGGATCAGTTCATAAAGACGCACCAGAGCTGTGGGCGCATTTCCAATGGCAAAAATAAGTTTTTTATTCAGGGCCGCTGCCTTATCCATACTGGCAGTGGCTCTTGTCGTTCCATTCTTTTTTGCAGCCTCAGCCACATCCTCATCCGACATATAGCAGTAAACCTCGCCGCCGTACCGTGCAAGAGCGCGTTTGTTGATCCCTGATTTTGCCATCTGAGTATCTGTTACAATACAGGCGCCGTCTTTTATGGCTGCCATTGCCTTTTCGACCACCTCAGGAGAAAAGCAGAGATTGTCCGCATAATCAAAATCCGCACTGGTATGAATACATCTTTTTACCACAAGCTCAGTTCCCGGAGCCAGCTTTTTATCTCCCAGCTCCTCTGTAATGATCTCAAAGCTTCGTTTCTCAATATCCATGGGCTTTACATTTTCAAGCTGAACCTTCATGCTTCTGTTCCTCCTGTTCCTTCTTCCAGAATCTCATAAATTTTTTTCATATCCAGATGTTTCCGAAGCTCTGCCGCCAGAATATCATACTGAGTTTCTTTAAAAGCAGCAAAGTCCACGCCCTCCATCTGAGATACATCAATGCCTTTTTTCTTTCCGGCTGCGCGGATCAGGGCAAGAGCGGACTCCTCTTTATCAAAAATCCCATGCACATAGGTTCCGCACACATTTTCAAAAACAGTTCCTTCTGTTTTTTCCTGTCCGGTGACTCCGTCCTTTGTCCAGGTACTTGCCCTGGCTCCGGACTTCCATGTGCTCTCTCCCATATGGATCTCATAGCCGGTAAACTCCACGCCGGTAAGAGGCTGATAATCCCCTTTTATGTCCAGATATTTTCCTGTTACCTGGGTTCTTGTTTTCTTTTCTGCAAATACAGTGTCCATTGGCAGAAGTCCCATTCCCCTCATGGTTCCTCCCGCTTCTACTCCATAAGGATCACTTAAAGATTCTCCAAGCATCTGATAGCCGCCGCAGATACCAAAAACAAGGGTGCCCTTTGCCGCAGCCTTCAGGATAAGAGCCTCCATTCCGCTTTCCCGAAGCCACTGAAGATCCTCCATGGTATTTTTTGTTCCCGGAAGTATGATCACATCCGGATTTTTCAGCTCAGAAGCATGCTTTACATAGCGAAGAGACACGCCGGGAATGCTTTCCAGCGGATTAAAATCTGTAAAATTGGAAATTCTCGGTACCCGGATCACTGCAATATCAATCTGTCCGATTTCCTGATTTCTGTCAAACCTGTCTGTAAGGCTGTCCTCGTCCTCCACCTGGATATCAAGATAAGGAGCAACGCCTACCACCGGAATCCCACATTTTTCTTCCAGCATTTCCACGCCCGGATCAAGAATGGTTTTATCGCCGCGGAATTTATTGATGATCAGACCTTTTACCATTTCCCGTTCGTCCGGTTCCAGAAGCTCTACCGTTCCGTAAAGCTGGGCAAACACACCGCCTCTGTCAATATCGCCCACAAGAAGAACCGGCGCCTTTGCCATTTTTGCCATGCCCATGTTTACAATGTCTTCTGTTTTCAGATTGATCTCCGCCGGACTGCCTGCGCCCTCGATCACAATAATGTCATTTTCCGCAGCAAGGGCTTCAAATGCCTTCATCACATCCGGCACCAGTTTTTTCTTATATTTAAAATAATCTCTGGCACTCATGGTTCCAAGCACCTCGCCATTGACGATCACCTGGGAGCCCACATCATTGGTAGGTTTCAGAAGAATGGGATTCATGAGAACAGAAGGGGCGATTCCTGCTGCCTCTGCCTGCATCACCTGAGCTCTTCCCATTTCAAGCCCTTCCTCTGTAATAAAAGAATTCAGTGCCATATTCTGTGATTTAAAGGGGGCTACCCGGTAGCCGTCCTGCTTAAAAATACGGCACAGCCCTGCGGCAAGAAGACTTTTTCCTGCGTTGGACATTGTACCCTGTACCATAATTGCTTTTGCCATATTATTCTCCCTCCAGACCTTTTTTCAGAGCTTCCAGAAGCCTTTCATTTTCCTGATGCGTACGAACCGCAACCCGGTAAAAGCCCTCTGTCAGCCCCGGATAATTGCTGCAGTCCCGGATGATCACTCCGTTTCGGATTCCTTTTTCAAACAATCCGGGCTCTCCCCTGAAAAAAATATAATTTGCCTCAGAAGGATACACGGTAAATCCCAGCTCCTCCAGACCTTTTTTCAGGCAGGGAGCCTCCTCAAATATTGTTTTTCTTCCTTTTTCTACATAGGCATTTTCTTTCAGGGCAGCAACCCCTGCCATTTCTGCCATAACCGAAATATTCCAGGGCTGAGTCACCTGGGACATCTTTTCCAGAAGCTCTTCGTTTTCGCTGAGGCCGTAGCCCAGCCGGATCCCTGCCATGGCATAGCGCTTTGTAAACGCTTTCAGAATAAAAAGATTATGATATCTGGAAAGCTGCGCTTTCAGAGAATATTTTCCCGGCTCTTTTACAAAGTCAAGAAAACACTCATCCACCACTAAAAGGATTCCCAGCTCTCTGCAGCGCCTCAGCACATGAAAAAGAAATTCCCTGTCTGTAAGGATTCCCGTGGGATTATTTGGATTGCAGAGAAAAACCATGTCCAGATCTCCGTGAAGCCACTCAATAAAACTTTCCTGCATACAAAAGCCGTCTTCCTCTCTGAGAAGCACATGCTCCACCTGACATCCCACACTTGTGAGAGCCTGTTCGTATTCAGCAAATGTAGGCACAGGAATCAGGGCCTTTTTGGGGCGTACAGCCTGACAGAGAGAAAATATAAGCTCTGCGGCTCCGTTTCCGCAGATAATATGCCGGGGATCCATATCCTCGTACTCTCCCAGCGCTTCTCTTAAAGGCGCATAGCCTACCTGGGGATAGTCTCCTGTTCTGTCCAGGCTGTCTCTGACTGCCTGTTTTACACTTTCCGGGGTGCCAAGAGGATTGCAGTTGGCTGAAAAATCCATGCAGTTCCGATAAGTATATATGTTTCCTCCATGTACGTGTTTCATGTTTCTGTCTCCTGTATGTCAATTCATCCCTGTTTCCATCTGTCTGCTGCAGACTCCGCTCCGGGATCCTGTTCTTTACAGTTCCCGAAGTCCCATATGGCTACAGCAGAATCTGCAATGCCAGACGCAGACCGGCACAGATCACAAGACTTAATACTGCAGTGGCGTACATCAGCCTGTTTGCCCTTCTGATATCCTCTGGTTCTACCGGACGCAGACTGTCTCCGATGGTGGGCTTTTCATATAATTT
Source organism: Blautia sp. CAG:257 (assembly GCF_000433815.1). Taxonomy (NCBI): domain Bacteria; kingdom Bacillati; phylum Bacillota; class Clostridia; order Lachnospirales; family Lachnospiraceae; genus Blautia; species Blautia sp. CAG:257. The sequence goes on along the minus strand of NZ_HF999004.1, from coordinate 34,795 downwards.
TCCAAAATAATATGCATTTCCTGCCAGCTGGACTTCAAGAGCTCCTGCCATTGCCGCCTCTGTCTGGGCAGAATTGGGGCTTGCATGGTTCCTTCTGTCCCTTTTGTAGATTTTTGCAGCATTTTTCCCGTTCATTCCGGAGAAAAAGGATGCTGCTACCATCAGCCATCCGGAAATTCTTGCAGGAAGATAATTGGCAAGATCATCAAGCTTTGCCGCACATCTTCCAAAATAAAGATATTTATCATTTTTGTAGCCAAGCATGGAATCCATGGTGTTGATGCCTTTATAAAGAAACATCACAGGGGCGCCGCCTGCGGCCATGTAGATCATAGGAGCGATCACGCCGTCAGAACAGTTTTCTGCCACGGTTTCCACAGCAGCCTTTGTAACCCCTTCTTCTGTAAGGGCTTTTGTATCACGTCCCACGATCATGGAAACCGCATATCTGGCTTCCTCTATAGTTCCGTTTAAAAGCCGGTCATGTACCTTCATGCTTTCATCCTTTAAGGATTTTGTGGCAAGGAGCTGATAACACCAGAAGGTTTCCACAGCGCATCCCAAAGCCGGAACATTCCGGTACAGAACAGATAAGATCACTGCCGGAATCCCAAAGGATAAAAGGCAGACCAGAACTACTTCCAAAAAGCCTCCCAGAAGCTCTCCTTTTTGGGTTTTTGGAAATATTTTTCTGATTCCCTTTTCAAGTACGGCAATCAGGTTTCCGATCAGGCACACCGGATGGTACAGCCATCTTGGATCGCCGATCAGAAGATCAAGTAAAAACCCTGCTGTCAGGGCAATAGTATGATAAAACAAAATTTCCTCTTCCTGACACAGCGCCTGTTTATTGGCTGTGTCTCTGTTTTTTATATTCCAGACATTTTTTCAGAAACGCCTCCGGCACCTTCTGGTTTCCATAATAATAAAGATGAGGAAAACCGGCCATCAGGGTGTCTGTTCCATGAATACAGTCCCACCCTCTGGTGCTTTCCGGCTTTTCTGCGCGGAAATCCTTTCCGCAGGTTTCTGAATCAAAATAATGAAATTCATGAGCAGGGATCCTGCCAAGGTCTTTTTCTCCCAGAACCGTCTTTTGCTGGCTCAGCATAATATACCCGAACCGGGAAAGCCTTGGTGTGCGGAATACTTTTCCCGGGATCACACCTGCCATTTTGCAGAATCGTCCTTCCATATCCTCCATTTCCTCATGAAGGTACATAAAGCCTCCGCACTCTGCCATACAGGGCATTCCTCCGTTTACGGCATCCCTGATCTCAGTTTTTATACACTGATTCTGTTCCAGCATTTTTCCGTTCAGCTCAGGATACCCCCCGTACAGAAGAAGTCCGTCCAGATTTTCAGGAAGCCTCTTATCATGTATGGGCGAAAACGGCACCAGCTCCGCTCCCATTTCTTTTAACAGGTTAAAATTGTCCTCATAAAAGAAACAAAAAGCCTCATCCTCTGCCACCCCGATCCTTACAGGCTGCTCAAGAGTATATTCTGCTGTAAGAGAAACCTCTTCCATCTCCGGCGCGCTTTCTGCAAGCTTCAGGATCCCGTCTATGTCCAGAGATTTTTCCAGCACTTCCGCAAGCTTCAGAAGTCTGCTCTTCAGCTGCGGAATCTCATTGGGAAGCACCAGTCCCAGATGCCGGCTTTCGATCACACAGTCCTCTGCCTTCGGCACATAGCCCAGAACAGAAATCCCAAGCTCCTGTTCCACCAGAGCTTTCATTCTGGGATAAAGCATAGGCGACATCTGATTAAAGATCACTGCCTTTATGCAGCTGTCCTTCCGGTATTCCAGAAAGCCCTTGATATAAGCTGCCAGAGAAACACTCATGCCTTTGCTGTTTACGATCAGGATCACGGGAGTACTGGTTGATCTTGCCAGGTCATAGGCGCTTGCCTTTGTGGTGGTTCCGCCTACGCCGTCATAATATCCCATAACTCCTTCCATCACAGAAATGTCACAGCCGGAAGCGTTTTTCTGAAAAATCCCTCTGGTGATTTTTTCTGATGTAAAAAAGGTATCCAGATTTCTTGATTTTGTTCCGATCACCCGGCTGTGAAACATGGGATCAATGTAATCCGGACCACATTTAAAGGAAGCTGTTTTCAGTCCCCGGTTTACAAAAGCCTGTAAAAGTCCGCAGGTGATCAGCGTTTTTCCGCTTCCGCTGGCTCCTGCTGCCAGAAGTATTCTCGGTATTTTCATGGATCGCGCCTCCTTTTATTTATGAGCCTGAATGGTGATCACATAAATCGGATTTTCTCCCATCATCATATGATAGCGTCCCACTGATTTTGACCGGGAAACTGCCAGCTGGACAACCTCTGTTTCCCAGGAAACAGAAGCATCCTCCCCTTCCAGTTCACGGATGCATTCCATTGCTTCGCCTACGGTTTCCAGAGTAATGCAGTTGATCACCATGCGAACCTGCGGATTTTTTTTCAGAAGAAGCCTTACAATTTCCTTCAGGTTTCCCGAAGAACCGCCGATAAACGCATGAGTAGGAGCAGGAAGCTCTTCCAGTGCCTCCGGCGCGGTTCCTGCAACGATCTCCATATGGTCAAGAGCAAACTTCTGTCTGTTTTCCTGAAGAAGCCCAAGAGCATCCTCTTTTTTCTCCACTGCATAAACGCTTCCCTCATAAGCTCTCAGCGCCATTTCCACGGAAACCGATCCTGTTCCTGCCCCTACGTCATAGCAGACAGAATCTTTTTTTAGCTTCAGCTTTCCGAGGGAAACCATACGGATCTCAGCTTTTGTCATAGGCGCCTTTCCTCTGATAAAAGCCTCATCCGGAAGTCCGTGAGTGGAAAGCAGAGGTTCCGCCTGATCATGATATGCGCACACTACACTCAGCGCATCCCCCTGATACTCTGTGAGCTCACAGGCTTTTTTTACAAAAATATTTTCGTTTTCATAGGACAGATTTTCTCCCACATAGAGAAGCACCTGTCCCATTCCGTAAGAGGTAAGCTTACGGGCAAGCTGCGCCGTTCCGTCAGCGGTTCCCAGAATGGCAAATACCTTTTTGTGATTTCGGATCAGGGACACAAGGTTGCAGGTTTTCCCATGAGCGCTGACAATCTTTGCATCCTCCCAGGAAAGATTGATCTTTGCCATAAAATACACCACTGAGGAGATCCCGCAGATCACCTCTGTATCCGGCCCCAGAAGGTCAAGAAGCTTTTTGGCTCCGCTGTAAAATCCCACATCGCCGGAAAGAGCAATGACAATCCTCTCGTATTCCGGATGTTCTGTAATATATCGTGCAATTTCATTGCTTCTGTACTCATAAAAAACATCCTGATGAGAAAGACGCACTGCATCTGCCATTCTTCTGGCCCCAATAATAAGATCTGCTTTTTCCACAGCCTCTTTTCCCTGAATGGTAAGGGTTTCCTGACTTCCCATGCCGATTCCCAGAAGGGTAACATGAGGCTGGTATGTAAAACCAAATTTTTCTGCCAGCATGCGTCTGCACTCTCCCGGAGAAATCCCCGTATCACCGGAAGGTCTTCCAATGATCACCGGAACTGCTCCGCAGGAAATGGCCGCCTGGATTTTTTCCGGGAAGCCCCCGGCTTTGCCGGAATCCTTTGTAACAAGATAACGGCAGTCATACTGTCTCAGCATTGCCCGGTTCATTTCCTCGGAAAAGGGTCCCTGCATGGCAATGAGATTTTTCCCCTCAAAGCCCAGCTCCCTGCAGGCTTCTATAACAGAAGGAAGGGACAGCACTCTTGCAAAAATCCGTTTCTGGTAGTCCGGAATTTCTGTAAATGCTTTCAGTTCCTTACTTCCTGTGGTAAGGAGAACGTTCCCCTCTGTTTCTTTCAGATACCGGACAGCAGCCTCTGTGCTTTCTACATAAACCGCCTGCTGATGCTCACTGTCGTTTCTCAGCACCCGTATGCAGGAAATTTCTGTATTGCTGCAGGCTGTACGGATATTCTCCGTCACCTCCGCCGCATAGGGATGAGTGGCATCCAGTACAAGCTGAGGCCTTTCCTTTTTTAAAAGCTCCTCCATCTCAGGCCGGGTAAGACGTCCGGCGCGCACATGAAGAAACTCACCCTCCTGAAGAGATTTTGCCCCGTATTCTGTGGCAACACAGCCAAGAACCGGGATCTGATGCTCCCCAAGGAAGCGGCAGAGTCCATAGCCCTCTGTCGTACCGGCAAACACAATGACTTTATACATTCCGATATCCTCTTGGAGTCACCATTTTTCCATTGATCACTTTTGTCTGGGAATTTCCCACAAACACAGTGGTAAACATATCTACCTTTGTATCACGAAGCTCTTTCAGTGTCATAAGATGGTATTCCTCGCCCTCTCTTCCGATCATGGAAACAGTACCGCACACGGTTTCCGGTGATTTGTACTGCATCATCAGATCACAGGCCTTCTGAAGATAATCGTGACGTTTTCTGCTGGAAGGATTATAGAGACAGATCACAAAATCTGCCTGAGAGGCTCCCAGAAGACGGGCCTCGATTTTTTCCCAGGGCGTCAGAAGATCGCTTAAGCTGATCAGACAGAAATCATGGATCAGCGGCGCGCCAAGGACTGCGGCTCCGCCAAGGGCAGCCGTTACTCCAGGGATAATTTCTAGCTCTACCTGAGGATATTTTACGCCAACCTCGTACATCAGGCCTGCCATTCCGTAAACTCCTGCATCTCCGCTGCAGATCATGGAAACCACTTTGCCCTTCACAGCCTCCTCAAAGGCAAGAACACAGCGGTCCACTTCTTTTTTCATGGGAGTGGTAAGAAACTCTTTATCCGGAAAAGTATCCTTTACAAGATCCACATAAACGGTATATCCGATAATGGCATCGCTGGCCTTTAACGCTTCCATGGCAATTCCTGTCATCTGATCGCAGCCTCCCGGCCCGATTCCAACTACATAAATTTTATTCAAAATGTACCTCCCATTCCCGGAGCGCCAAAGCAGTGGTAACACCGTCCCCTCCGGATTTTCTTTTTATCAGTTTCCCCTTTGCCGCACCCAGCACAGCGCTTCTTTCACAAACATTATCTGCGCCTGTTACAGATTTTACAAAGGCTGACGGGGTAAACTCCCCCTGCACCTTCATAAGCTCTTCACCCTCAAAGGTAAGAAAGGGGAGCTTTTTATTTTCTGCCAGAGCCAGAAGTCCCGGCTCATTTTTTTTGATGGAAATACTTGCAAGCCGCTCCACTGCCTGAGGAAAAATATCTCCCTGTTCCAGACAGATGTCCGCAGCTTTTTCAATTCCTTCCGGATCCTTGTTTTTACGGCATCCCATACCCAGGGTAACAGCCTTTGGGATCACCTGGACTGTGGATAAAAACGGAGTACAGGATTTGTGGACAGTAACTGCAATCCCAAGCCTTACCGGCTGTTCCCCGGCGCTTTCCTCTGTCAGAGCTTCTCTGCCGTAATTGGCCGTTTCCTGTTTTTTCATAACTTCTCCAGATGGTTTGCCTGTTTCCTGTTTTTCCGTAACCGCTCCAGGTGATTTGCCTGTTCTGTTCTTTTCATCCGGGCTTACAGGAACGCCTTTTCTGTCGCAGAGGATCAGCCCCTGAGGCAGCGTTCCCGTCCAGGGAAATTCACTGTAAAAGCCAACCTTTTCTCCTGCCAGAACCGCAGCAGATACCTCCTTTGCAGCTGTCATGTTCATAATATCGCAGCCGTTCTTTTTTGCAAAAATATCCACTGCAAAACGTTCATGAAGGTCGGTTGCAGTTGTTACCACCGCCTGGGCGTTGAGAATCTCTGACGCTGTAAGAGCAAGCTCATTTGCTCCCCCAAGGTGTCCGGATAAAAGAGAAATCACAAATTTTCCGCACTCGTCGATCACAAGCACTGCCGGATCTGATTTTTTTGACGCCACATACGGCGCAATGCTTCTCACTGCAATGCCGCAGGCTCCCACAAACAGGATCCCGTCATCGGCAGAAAAACGGCTTTCCGTCCATTTTAATACGGATTCCTGAATGGAATCCTTTAAATATTTACTTTTTGACGCAAGCAAAACCCTGTGTCCCTGTTTCTCAAATTCTGTTTTCAGCCGGATGGCTGTTTCCAGTCCGGTAAGACTGAAGCAGATTATGGAAAGCTTCATGTTTTTCTCCGTTTTATTTTGTGGCTTTTCTGAATTCTGTGGTAAATGAAGGATCGTATAATTTGGAGCGGTCGTAATCCGCTGCGTTTACCGCGTCTCCAATGATCATCAGAGCTGTTTTTGTAATATTGTTATCTGCTGCTGTTTTTGCCAGAGTTCCCACGGTACAGATAAATTTCTTTTCGTCCGGCCAGGTTGCCTTATAGACAATGGCAGCCGGAGTATCTTCCCGATAACCGCCCTCGATCAGTCTTCTTGACAGCTCTTCCAGCATTCCGGTGCTTAAAAAGATCACCATGGACGCCTGATGAGCCGCAAAGGACTGAATGCTTTCTTTGGACGGAACCGGAGTTCTTCCTTCCATCCTTGTAATGATCACGCTCTGAGAAATCTCGGGAAGTGTGTATTCCAGATTCAATGCGCTTGCCGCGCCGCAGAAAGAGCTGACGCCCGGGCAGGAATCATAGGCAATTCCTTTTTCATCCAGAATATCCATCTGCTCCCGGATCGCTCCGTAAATGCAGGGATCGCCTGTGTGGAGACGAACCGTTGTCTTACCTTCTTTTTCCGCCTTTTCCATAACAGAAATCACTTCTTCCAGCGTCATCTTTGCGCTGTTGTAAATGGTGCACACATCCTTACTGTATTCCAGAAGCTGGGGATTTACCAGAGAACCTGCGTAAATGATCACATCAGCCTCCTCCAGATACTGTTTTCCTCTCACTGTAATAAGGTCCGGCGCTCCCGGGCCTGCTCCAACAAAATGTATCATCTGTTTTCTCCTTTGGATATTTTTTTGATTAATTCTGCCGCGTGTTCTGTCTGTCCCAGATATCCGTATTCACTGGAAAAAATCACAGCGCCCAGAAGGATCTGGTCATAGGAACGGTGATCCAGATAAAACTGGATCCGGTCTGTGATCTCCTTCATGGTTTCTTTCAGGATCCTGTGCCTGTCCAGAACAGCAAGTGCCTCGTCTGTGGTATTGCAGTTCAGGATCTCCTTTGCGCAGCCAAGGTCAGCCCCCGCACGGATGGCCCCTGCTGCAAGAACCTCCATTCTCCCGTCCGCACTGTGAGAATGAGTGTTCATGATCCCTGCTGCAACTTTTACAAACTTGCCGATATGAGATACAAAAAGGATTCCCTTCACTCCCATATCCACAGCCATATCAATGGTTTCTCCCACATAATTGCTGCATTTGATATTTTTTTCAAAAGGAAGCGTCATATGCTCCCTTAAAAATTCCGCGCCGTAGTTTCCCGGAGTTGCCAGAATATATTCTTCTCCCATTGCCGCATGCTGGCTCATTTCTATTCGGATGCTGTCAATCAGCGCCCTTTCACTCATGGGCTCCACAATTCCTGTGGTTCCCAGAATAGAAATGCCTCCCACAATCCCAAGTCTGGGATTAAAGGTTTTTCCGGCAATTTTTTCTCCTTCAGGCACAGAAATGGTAATTTTCAGTCTGCCTTCATAATCAAATCTGTCTGCGGCCTCCTCCGCAGATCTGAGGATCATGGCTTTTGGAACCGGATTGATAGCAGCCTCGCCTACTGCCTGTTTCAGTCCCGGCTTTGTCACTCTTCCTACACCGACGCCTCCGTCAATGACAATCCGGGGCTCAATGGCTTCGCCGTCCAGCTTTTCCACCGTAGCATACACCAGAATCCCGTTTGTAGTATCCGGATCGTCTCCGGCATCCTTTTGAACAGCGCAGGTCACTGCGTTTTCTTCTTTCTGAATGTCAAGAAGTTCCAGATTCAGAAGAATTCCCTTTGGCGTCATGAGACTGATCTCACGGATCATTTTTCCTCCAAGAAGGATTTCTGCAGCGCCTTTTGCCGCTGCTGCCGCACAGGAACCCGTAGTATAACCAAAGCGGAGTTTTTTATTATTTTTTGTGATATAATAATCTTCCAGACCGGTTTTATGAGCCATAAATTTCCTCCTTATCAACGCTTTTCATTATATAATTTTGCGTGTAAAAAGTCAATTTTTCTGACAGCTTTCCGGGAATATGTTACTGCTGATAATGACAGTACATAAAGGGAATCGCAGCCCACAAACAAAAAGGATATACCCCCTTCGCCCGGGAATATATCCTCAATAACCGTTGTTGTTTTCTTTTATTGTAATTTTATTTCTTCTATTTTGCAGCGGTACTTTTTTGTTTCTTTATCATAGCCGATTCCCACCAGAAGAACCCTTCGAACTACTGCTCTTTGCTGGTCCAGTAATTTCCCAGATTATTGTTTGACAAAGACATGACAACGGAACGCGGATTATAAAGCCGCTCTCCTGATTTTGTGTGATAACCGTCATACCAGGTTTTCAGTCCCTGCCTTGTTATTTTTTCAGGACGGGTTTCCTGTTCACGGTAGCGTTCAAACAGCATATCCACTTCCTGTTCCGTAAAGCCAAAATACTCAGAAAATTTTTCTTCAGAGGCCATGGTAAACTCACTGAACATATTCAGTTCCGATCCGCTGCTGTACTTTGCAATGGGAAGAATCCCTGTCATATAGGCAAGCAGCACATAGGGTCTGTCCTTTAAAAGATTACGGAGAAATATAAGGAATTCCTTTTTGTCTGTCTGGCTGATAAAGCTCTGATGAAAAATAAAATCCCACTCATCCAGAACAAACACAAATCTGGCATCTTCTCTCTCAGCATACAATTCCAGAAGAGCCTCTGCCGCGCTGTCTGTATCCCCAATATCTGTTTCCGGATATTCCTTTTTTAAATCCCTTATCAGTCTTTTTTCAATTCTTCCTATATATTCATCATAGGAAGAGCATCTTCCTCCCAGTTCATTAAAGAAAATGTGAATCACCGAAAACTGATTCCTGTACTTTTCGTATTCCCTGGACTGCGCGATCTGTAAGGAGTCAAAAATATCCGCCGCATTGCAGGCTTTTGAGAAAAAAGCGGCGATCATATTGGCTGCTACTGTTTTTCCAAACCGTCTTGGCCGTGTAATACAGATATGGTTATTACCGGTTTCTACCATCGGGAACAATTCCTTTAGCATTCTGGATTTGTCTACAAAATAAGGCTTTTCTGTTTCACTTTTGTATAACGTATATGCGGTTTTACTGTTCAGATAAATACCCATAAGCCGCTCCCCTGCCTTTCCTTTGTCTGTTGTGTGTATTTTATCATGAATACACCTCTTACACAAGGCAGCTCAAAGATTTCAGCATATGATCCGCGGCATGTTTATTTCACAGTAACCCGCATCTTCCGGTCATTTAAAAAATTCCTGTCAGCTTACACACTGCAATTCCCACAGAAAAAACTGCAATTCCTGTTTTCAGAAGCTTCTGATTGATCCTGGATGCATTTTTGCTCCCAAAATATACGCCGATTCCATGAGTAAGAAGAGCGATCAGCAGAACCGGAAGAAGCTTTTTGATATCGCACTGGGCAAGATATCCTGTTACTGCCGGAATGCCGATAAAGACAGAGTTAAAAAGCGCCACTCCCACTGCGGTCCGTACCGAAATTCCCATAACCACCAGAAGCGGCATCACAAGTACCGGGCCTCCTGCCCCCGACATAGAGCAGATGGCTCCGGTCACTGCCCCGAGAAGTAAGGTTACAGGCAGATTGTTTTCAATGGAAAAGCCTTTTTTCTTTTTATCCTCAGGCTTTCCATCCTTTCTTACAAGAATGGAGATCCCGGAAAGAAGCACCACCAGATAAAGAATCACTTTTACCTGTTCCTCGGGAATGATCAGATTCAGCTTTACTCCCAGTATGGCTCCGATCAGACTTCCGATACTGAGCTTCAGCCCGAATTTTACATCAAGGTTTCCTGCCTTTTTATAATTCCAGGAGCCCAATGCGCCGGATACAATAAAAGCTGCAAAGCTCAGCGCCAGCCCCTCTGTAACGCTCATTCCCAGACCTGCAGTATAAAACATGGGAAGCAGAAAGCCGGCCACGCCGCAGAGGCCTACCAGCGCGCCTACCACAAGATTGGCAGCCGCTGTCATCAGCCAGATACCCATTACAGAACACCTGCCTTTTTCATATACTGGTTTGCCTCAAACAGGATTTTTTCCTCATCCAGAGTTTTTATCTCTCTGTTTTCCATAAGAATTTTTCCTCCTACGATCATCTCACTGACATCCCCTGCCTCTCCGCACTCAAACATAGTGTGAATAAGATTTCCACTGGGGATCAGCCGCGCTGTCTCCAGACAGATACCGATCATGTCAGCCTTACAGCCTTCCTCGATTCTTCCGCACTGTCCCATCTCATCTACAGCGGCTGCCCCGCCCTCGAACATCATTCGGAAAAGCAGCTCTGCAGGCATAACTTTTGGGTTATGTTTGGGAACACCATGGTAAATATTCATAAGAGAACGGAAGATCCTCATTTCATTCCACAGGCTTAAACCTCCGTGGGCTGCTCCGTCGCTTCCAAATCCCGGTATGATTCCCCGGTTTACCAGATCAGGCGTATCCGGAACTGCTTTTCCGCAGTTACTGAACGGACAGTGACAGATTTTTACCTTTTTTTCTCTGATAAGCTCCTTTTCTCCTTCCGAAAGGATCAGACTGTGAGCGCCCAGAAATCTTTCTGAGAGCACACCCTTTTTTTCAAGGTATTCATAAGGACGGATTCCTTCTCTTTTTATGATCCCGTCTACCTCTCCCTGATATTCGTTCATATGAGCCTGAAGCATTGTGTTTCTTTCCCCGGCATGAGAAGCAGCCAGCTCCACCAGCTCATCCGAGCAGGAGTTTAAAGCCCGGAGCGCATAATAAACCTTCAGGTTTCCTTTTCCATTCCAGGTATCATAAAGCCGGTCTGTCTCCTTTACCGCCTGCCGGGCATTCATGGCAATGCTTTCCGGAAGTCCGGCTTCATCCATTGTGGAAACAGAAAGACAGCCTCTCAGTCCGCTTTTTTCATAAACCTCTGCCGCCGCGTCCATATAATAGCTGCCTGCATCTACAAAGGAAGTGGTGCCGCACCGGATCATCTCCAGAGCTGCTGTTTTTGCGGAAAGTCTCATTTTTTCCGGTGTCAGGGTACTTTCAAAGGGAAGCATGACTCTTGTCCAGATAATCGGCTTTGCATCCAGAACCAGTCCTTTTAACAGCTGCTGACCTGTGTGCATGTGACTGTCTGTAAATCCGGGCATAAAAAGCTTTCCTTCTCCCCGGATCACCTTCTGCGCCTGAACCTCCTCTGTTCCTTTTTCTGATACAAAAAGGATCCTCTCCCCTTTTATCCCGATATCCATTCCTGTTTTTACTGTTTCATAATCAGTCATTACAACTGTATTTTTTATCAGAAGATCACATTTTATCATAAACATCTGCTCCTTTTAAATTGCGCCTGTAAGCTTCAGAATCAGGGAATCCCAGATACAGGAGCCAAGGAAGGTTCCTGTCATTACCAGAAGACCTACCAGAAGGATCTTCGGCCCCTGTTTCACAAAGGTTTTCAGCTGATCCCCGATAGCAAGTCCGGCATAGGCTCCCACCATGGTAAACGGCGCTGTAAAATTGATCTTTGCCGCAGCATCGATCACAAAAGTCCTTACCGGAGATAAAGGACAGGCGGCCAGAAGACCAATGATGGCACAGTAGGCAACAATGGGAAGCTTCAGAGGGATCACCTTTGTACAGACAACTGCAAGCATGGAAATAATTACCAGCACCGCCAGCCCGGGAAGGGACTCCATAAATCCCACGTCATATCCGATAAAGTTTGCAAGTCCGGTACCGCAGGCACCGATTACCAGAAGAAACAGCCATTCTATGTATCTCATATCCTCTTACTCCTTTCCTGCCTTCTTTTTGCGTCCAAAGTGACCAAGCTTTGGTTCCAGTATCTGATACAGTTTGTCGCAAAGGGGAATCGCAATAAACATGTTAATGTAAATTCCTGTTATTCCTGCCATGGTTTCTCCCACACTGGCAAGCGTTTTAATGGATTCTGCAAAATCAGGATACATGGCGCAGAGAGACGCGCTGGAGCTTGCCATCATGATTCCCGCACCCACACCTGATGCCAGTCCCATTGCCTCAGGATGAAAAAGTCCGGTCATTGCCACTGCAGATGCCAGGATTCCAAAATAAATGGTTCCCACCATTCCGCCGACAATATAAATAGAAAGACTTCCTCTTGCCTCAGCAGAATCTGCGCCGTAAATATTATTGATCAGCGCCATATGATACTCACGGTTAATGGAAAAGCAGGCTCCCACTGCCTCTCTTTTCATTCCCAGGAGAATGGCCACCGGCAGCGCCAGGAAAATCCCAAAAAGATTTCCGAAGCCATGGAGCAGAACTGCAGGACCGGCGCTTAAAATTGTTTCAATATTGGCTCCTGCTGTAATTCCAAGCTTTGCAATAAAGGGCGCAATTCCGACCACCACCAGCTTGGAAGCTGCTTTTACATGTTTGTTTTCTACGATTTTCAATACCTGAGGGCCGCTTACCACGCCCAGAATAATGGCATAAAAGATTGGGAATAAAATAAACATCCCTGTTCCCACTGGAATTTTGATCTGACCGATATTGTCTGCGATCAGAACAAAAAGAAATGCCAGAAGGTAGATTTTCCATTCTGTTCTGATTCTTTGTCCCAGTGACTCATAAGCAAAATTTTCTTTTTGTTTTTTCACGATTTCTCTTACCTCCCGTTCCGTTTTTTGTTATTTTTATCTTATCGAAAAGGGCTGACAGAAAAAAGGACATTTGAGGTGTTTTTGTGATTTATGAACAGTTTTTTAGAAAATGGGAAGAGGAAAACGGTAGAAACGCTCACATCTTTGTGCTATAATTTTTCTAACACACAGAGAGCGGCGAACTCCTGTTTACAGAGAAGATAATAAAATGATTTTTCATTATGCGTGAAAATCTTTATGCGCCATGCACTTTTACTGGTATTTATAGAAATATATTTTTTTACACTTCTATTACTTCTTTATGGAATATACGCAAAAGGAGAATGTTTATGACAGTGGAAGATCTGGAAAAAGAAATCCCCGGTCTTATAGAATACACAGAAACCATGCCTGAGGAAATACGAAAAAAGGCCTTTGTCAAGGTTTATCCTCCGGGAAAGCTGATTCACCAGAAGGACTGTGAGCTTCAGTTTTTCGGCATTGTTGCAAAAGGTGAAAACCGGGTCATTAATGAATTTGAAAATGGAAAAATCTATATGATCGAAACAAACCGGGCCATTGATTTTATCGGGGAGGTGACCATTCTGGCGGAAATGCCCCGCACTTCTGTTACCATAGAGGCTGTTACAGAGTGTACGGTGATCTATATTTCCCGAAGGGATGCAGAGACATGGATCCGGAACGACCAGCATATCCTCCGGCTGATGGCAAGAAGAACTGCCTTTAAGCTATACCGTTCCTCCTACAACAACGGCCTCAAGCTTTATTACCCTCCAACCTTTCTGCTGGCAGATTATCTGGTAAGAGCATATGAAGGTTCTCTTTCTGAACAGACAGATGCTGTCTTTCCGGAAAACGGTGCCTTTATTCTGCAGAAAATACGGGAACGCCTCAGCGAAGAGCTTGGCATGAATATCAAAACACTGGACCGCACCATCCGGTCCATGCAGAAAAACGGATATTTTAATCTGACAAAAGGGAAAATATCCTTCGGATATGAAGAATACATAAAAATGAAAGAATTTATTACTACAGCAAAGGGGTGATCAGAACCCCTTTGCTCTTTTTTTATCAATACAGAATAATCGGATATCCGCTTTCAATTGTATTGTAGATCAGCGCTGCCTGATCTGTGGGAAGGTTTACACACCCGTGGCTGCCTGCGCCGGTTTTATATCTGTTGCCGCCAAAAGAAGACTGCCAGGAAGCGTCATGAAGCCCCTGCCCGTAAACAAAAGGCATCCAGTAATTTACCTTTACATCATATCCGTAAACGTCACTGGTCAGATTAAAGGGGCTTGCCTTATAGGGGATGGGCCACGCTCCGCGGTAGGTTTCCCTGTCCGGTGTGGGAGCGCCGCTGACAATATCGGTTTCTGTTACCAGTGCTCCGTCCTTATAAAGCCACAGATGCTGATTGTCCAGACTGACTTCTATGTAGCTGCCTGCAAGATCGTCTTTTCCGTTTCTCTGAAGTCCCCGGATACTGTAAACAGGCTCTCTGGAAATGGCTGTTCCTGTTTTCAGATCTTCCAGAAGCTGTTTCAGCTCTGCCTCCTGATCAATGCGGAAGCCATACTCATTTCCGGATACGGTAATGTCGTTTCCGTAGGAGGTGCGGAAGGTACGGGGCACATAAATCGTATCATAATCTGCAGCCAGCTGCTGTACCCAGGCTTTTGCCGCAGCCTCATCAATGCTGATCTTTTCTCCTTCGATTTTGATCCAGGAACTGATCGCAGCAGAATCCAGAACCTCCGTTGCCGGGCCAAAGGTATAAGTAACTGTGGTGCTTCTGTATTTTTTCAGCTGACCGTTCAGCGAATCCAGCTTTTTCTGCAGTTCATCTGTCACTACGGTTTCCGGCTGAACATAAACAGAGGGGCCCATTTCTATTTTAATCTCACTGCCCAGAAGATCTTCCGGAAAAGTGGTATCAAGGATCTGATCTACATGGCTTATCAGCCGGCCTTCGTCAATCTGATCTCCCTGCACGTCCTTTACCATAACAAATTGCTGTTTCTGCTCTTCGTAGGAAATTGATGCGCTGACAGAAGCTGTTCTCTCTTTATTGTTAAAGTGAGAAGCAGAAAGCGCTGCTTTTTCCTTTTCCTGATCCTTCTGTATCTGATACCCGATACGGAAATTCACCGGCTGCGCTATGATCTGTCTTTCTGCATCTCTTTCCTGTTTAATAGCTGTCAGCTGGGCATTCAGAACATTTTCATCCAGAGAATACCCCAGTTCCTTCATGGACGTGCGGTAAACCTCTTTTCCGTCCTCATAAAAGGTCAGTTCCCTGCTGTTAAAAGCATCCATGATTTTTTTCTGAGCCTCATCTACAGTAAGTCCGGATACTTCCTGCTGATAGATCCGGATTTCCCGGCCCAGAGTATTTTTGTCAACCACATATATATAAATAAAAAATCCTGTTGTAATGGCAACTGCCGCAGTCAGGCATACGGCAAGAATAATCTTCAGTGTTTTCCTGCTCAGTCTGATTTTTTTGTTCATAATCCCTGTTCCTCTGCATCTTCTGTATTTAAAGCCTATGATTTCTTCCCGGCATTCTATTCCCTTCAGGACAGAATCTCCGGTTTTTATTATAGTATAACAGATACTACCTGTCTGTAATCTCTGATTTTACCCTGTCTGTCCCGTTTTTTTGGTACATATGCCAAAACGTCTTACGGGATGGCAAGCTGTAAACAATAAGTGTACAGAGCTTACATTACCTGTACGCCGCTTCTGAGTCTCACCAGCTTTTCACCCATAACCGGCTTCATCAGGGCAAAGGCCTCGTCTCCGGTACAATGTCCTGTATAAAAAACCGTCTCATACTCTGACAGCTCTTTTGCCGTTTCCAGGATCAGGCTTTTTTCTTCCTCTGTATATGGTGTTTTTTTCATCATGTGAAAGCCGCTGATCACCCTCGCAGGCATTCCGCCATAAATTTCCCGGTATCTGTCCAGTATATTTAAAATGCCGTTATGAGCGCAGCCGGAAACCAGAACCTGTTCCTTTCCCTCTTTTATGACCAGGCACTGTTCATGATCAAAGGTATCCTGCTGCTCTTTTCCATTGATTTTCCGGGTAAGCACCAGATTGCTTTGGGGAAAACACCGTCTCCCTGTAATGTTGGAAAAAAGCGAAACTTCCCCGTCCAGAACCCTGTCTCCCCGGATCATTTCCACCTGAGGCAAATCGGGGATCCGTCTGTCAATGCCGATATATCTTTCTCCGTGATAAAAATCCCCTGTGGCTTTTTGCTGCATATAGATTCTTGCATGACGATTCTTTTCTGTAAATGTAAGAATCCCGCCTGAATGATCATAATGACCGTGACTTAAAACCACCATATCAACAGAGCTGAGATCCACTCCCAGCTTTTCTGCATTCTCTGCAAAGGCTCCCGTAGCCCCTGTATCTGCCAGGATTTTATGTTTCTCAGTTTCTATATAAAGAGAAAGCCCATGTTCAAAAGCGCAGCCTTCTTCTCCCTGTGTATTTTCCATAAGAGTTATGATCTTCACAAGTTTTCCTCCCCTGATTTTTTTATCATTATACACTATTTTTTTTAAAGAAAACAGACAGACCACTGTAAAAATGATCTGCCTGTGTTTTATGTACTGCTGTTTTTCTGTTAAAGCCCCGGATTCAGGCTTTTTTCTTTTTTTCATAGTCTTTCAGAGCATCAATGGCTTTTTTGGACATTGGGAACAGAATAAAGATATTAAATAATGTCATAAGACCGACTCCCACATCTCCAAGGTCCCATACCACGGTATAGGCAGCCAGTCCTCCCACAAACAGCATTGCCAGGGCAACGATCTTGTAGGCGGTCTGAGAAAACCAGTTGTCGCCAAAAAGATACGCAACGTTTGATCTTGCATAGAACAGGATTCCCACAAAAGTGGAAAAACTGAACAGCCATAAAGTAATGGCAATAAATACTACTCCGAACGTACCAAGATGGTAGCGCATTGCCTCCTGGAGAAGATCCATTCCGGTAAGCCCCTGCGTGAGAGTTTCCGGTGTAAGAAGCATGATCATAGCCGTACAGCTGCAGATCAGAATGGTGTCAATAAACACTCCGAGAGCCTGTCCCAGACCTACCTTTGCCGGATGATCCGTCTCTGCTGTTGCAGCCGCGCAGGGGGCGGAACCGGAGCCTGCCTCATTGGAAAACAATCCTCTCTTGATACCATTCATAAGAACAGCGCCAAATCCGCCTGCCACAACCTGACGGAAACCAAAAGCCTCCTGGAAGATCCTTCCGATCACAGACGGGATCATGCGGAAATTGATCACGATCAGAAGAACAGTGATCAGAAGATAACAGCCTGCCATGATGGGAACCATAACATCCAGAACCTTTACGGTGGCATTTTTGCGAAGAACGATCACTGCTGCCAGAACCACCAGGGCAATGGTGCTGTATAAAGGCGGAATATGAAAGGCATTCTCAAATGCAGAGGATACGGAATTACTGATCACCTGGCTGATTCCGCACCAGCAGATCAGTCCGGAAATGGCAAACAGTACAGAAAGACCACAGTATCTTCTGACCTTGCCGCCTCTTTTTTCCTGAAGATATTTATGTATGTAATAGGACGGGCCTCCCCGGTATCCTCCGTACAGAGGATCCTTTTCTTTATAAAGCTGCGCCAGTGTTCCTTCGATAAATGCGGTCGAAGATCCGATGAGGGCTGTTACCCACATCCAGAACACAGCTCCGGCTCCGCCTGCAGAAATGGCTGCCACCACTCCCACCAGGTTTCCCATTCCCACTCGTGTGGCAGTAGAAACGATCAGGGACTGCATGACTGACAGAGAACCCTTTTCTTTTGTTTTTTTGCCTGTAACCGCTTTTACCATATCCGGAAACAGACGAACAGGAAGAAACCTTGTGCGTACCGTAAAATAAAGCCCGGCCGGTATCAGAATGATCACAAGAAGAGAAAGCGGAAGCGTTCCTCCTCCGGGCAGGGGCAGTACGATCAGATCTCCCCATAAAAAATTATAAACACTCTCAATTATTTTAACAATCCAGTCTCCCATAACCCCTCCATTTTTGTTGAATAGTCATATGATCCAGTATATAATAAATTACATAATTTGAGAAATTGATAGTTTTAATAAAAAGTATTGAAATTTTTGATAATAACACAGGAGGTTTTTATGGAAATCAGAAATCTTGAAAGTTTTATTCAGGTGGCAGAGCTTGGCAGCTTTACAAAGGCTGCAGAAAGTCTGGGCTACACCCAGTCCTCAGTATCCACTCAGATCCGTCAGCTGGAAAAAGAGCTTGGCATCCCTTTATTTGAACGGATCAACCACAGAGTCCGGCTTACAGAAAAAGGAAAAGAGATCCTGAATCTTACCCATGAGCTTTTCCGCACGGCAGAGGCCATAAAAAAAACAGCGGACAATCCTCTGACCCTTTCCGGCCACATCCGAATTGCCACTGCTCCTTCTTTATGTCACTGGCTGTTCCAGAATAATTTTGAACAGTTCCACCGGCATTTCCCTGATATCTCCCTGGAGGTCATCAGCACCAGCACAGAAGAAATGTTCCGGCTTTTAAGCCAGAATGAAATTGATCTTGTGTACACTCTGGATCACCATATCTATGACAGAAACTATGTGATTGCCTATGAGGCTCCTGTTTCCTGCCATTTTTTCTGTTCTTCAGCTCATCCTCTGGCATCCCGGGAATCTGTTCCTGTAAAGCAGCTGATCCATGAATCCTTTATCCTTACAGAAAGGAATACCAGCTATCAGAAGCTTCTGGATCAGCACCTGACCAGTCTTTCTCTGGAGATCACTCCTTTTCTGGAGCTCAGCGATACCAGCCTGATCACACAGATGCTGCAAAAAGGGTTGGAAGTCTCTTTTCTGCCGGATTATGTGGCAGAAACAGCTGTTCAGGAAAAAAAGCTCGCCCGTATTCCCGTGCCGGATCTGAATATCGAAATCTGGAAACAGATCCTTTACCACAAAAACAAGTGGATTTCGCCGGAAATACAGGCGGTTATTGATTACATGGGAAGGGAGGTCTTTCAGTAAGACTTATCCGATCTCATACCATTTGATTTCATTTGCTTCCATGTGAAGATCAAAGCTGCTGCCGTCTCCGCGGAAAACAGTAGTATCCTGAGGCTCATAAGTGTTATTAACCACACAATATTTGCCATTTTTCACATAGGCGTGAACCTCTACGTTGTAGTTGGTGGAATACCAGCAGTTCAGCTCTTCCTCTGCAGATGCGGACCAGAGCACTGCGCGGTAAAGCACACGGCTGTTCTCAAAGCTGTACGGCAGACCGCTGATGTAAACGCCACGTCCCTTTCCAAAGGTATTTACTGCCATCTGTACTTCTTTGTCCTTCTGGATCAGG